>JBLGCN010000007.1:0-17213 GCA_047617405.1 Natronomonas sp. | reverse complement strand
CGAGGACGCCGACCGACCCGAGGCAACCCGGCTGGGCTGGCGCGAGGACGGCCAGGAGACGACACTGGTTGCCGTCGAGGACGACCACGCCGCCCAGGTACTCGACCCCGAGACCTACCAGGCAGAAACAATCGCCCGCCCGGCGTATCTCGACACCGACGCCGAGACGGTGGTCGTGCTGAGGAGCCGTGCCGGCCTGCATATCCTGCCCGAAAGCTGACGTGACCGCGAGGCGTCTCATAGTGATTAGTGCGAGTCTTTACCGCCGTGACTATCCGTGTCGTGAGAGGAGCCGCTGAATCCGCGTCATTCGGCACCCTCGATGAAACTATTCGCACTAATCACTATCAGGCCCGGAACGGTGCCGCCGAGGGCCCACCGGGAGGAACCCCCATCTGGCTGCGGTGGTCGTCGTCCTCGGAGCCGCTCTCGCTGTCGACGTCGACACCCTCGCGTAGCCCGTCGACCGCCTCGAGGATCTTGTACGCGCGGGAGCGTGCATCCTCGGGGTCGAGTCGGACCCGAGCCGAGTCGTACGTATCGATATTGAACACCGACAGGACGACCTCGCCATCCTCTACAGTAACCGACAGTGGGTCGTGATTCCCCGCCATCGTTACCGGTCGACGACGGGCGGGTATCAGTGCTTGGATCTCTGTGCGACCCCTACTCGTTCAGCTCTGCGACTACCTCGCGCACCCGCTCGGCGCGTTCCCGTGGGACAACTAGCGTCCGGCCGTCGTAGCTGGCTACCGCCAGCCCCTCGACGCCGACCGCGCTGACGTGGCTGTCCTCGCCGGCGGCCAGCACGCAATTGGCGGCGTCGACTGCGAGTGTCTCCCCCAGGTGGGCGTTCCCGTCGGCGTCCGCGCCGAGCACACGGGCAACGGCGTCCCACGAGCCAAGGTCATCCCACCCGAAGGCGGCGGGGACGACGGCAATGTCCTCGGCTCCCTCCAGCACCGCGGTGTCGACGCTGACGGGCTTGACCGCCTCGAAGCCCGCCGCCGGCTCGCCCGTTTCCAGCGCCCCGACAAGCGGGGCCAGCGGTGAATCCTGTGCTGCGCCGAGCAGCGCCTCCGGCCTCCACGCGAATATCCCGGCGTTCCAGAGCCAGCCGTCCCTGGCGTATCGCTCGGCCCTCTCCCGGTGGGGCTTCTCGACGAACCGGGTGACCTCGTGGTAGTCGCCCCGGTCGACACCGGGTTCGATGTAGCCGTATCCTGTTGCCGGCCGGGACGGTTCGACACCGACCGTGACCAGCCGGCCGGTGTCGGCGGCGACGGCGGCGGCGCGCTCCGCTGTCGGCGCGAAGTCACCGGTGACGTGGTGGTCGCTGGGGAGACAGACCAGGGTGCAGTCGCCGACCTGCTCGCGGACCCGGTGGGCGGCGTAGACGAGTGCCGGCCCGGTGTCGCTCGGCTCGGGTTCGGCCAGCACCGCCGCCCCCGGTGCGTGCTCGTGGACGGCATCGACCAGCGAGGGACGGGTGAGGACGTACCGCTGGTCGGCGAAGCCGGCGCGGTCTACTGTCCGCGCGAGAAGCGACTCCTCGCCGCCGAGCCCGAGCAGCTGTTTTGGGTTGTCGGGGCGGCTGGCGGGGTACAGCCGGGTGCCGGTCCCCCCGGCCAGGACAACCGCGACGGTGGTCACTCCCACGTCTCGACTGCCCCGTCGCGGATGTCCTCGACACACCCCTCGCAGTCGGGGTGGGCCTCGTAGCAGGCGGGCCGGCGCTTCCCGTCGAGGGTGACCGCGCGGCGCTCGGCGTGCCGGCGACAGACCAGCTTTGCCCGCCCCTCCTCGTCGGTCGGCAGGTCCGTGACCGCGGCCGCCTTCCCCTCGCCGTATGCCTCCCGTGCCTCGGCGTACTGCCGGCCCGCCGCCCGGAGCTTGGACCGGAGAAAGCCCGCGAGCCCGTCGGGGTCACTCATAGAACTGCTGGGGTCGACAGCCACAAAGACCCTCCGGCTACGCGACCCCCGACCCCGACCGGCCCGGTCCCGGTCTCCCCCGAATACAAGCCGGCGGCACCACAATAGCGGGCATGGCGTGGGACGCCCGTCTCGACCACGACAGCTACGTGAGTGCCCGTGAGGAGTTTAGCTGGGGCCTGCCCGACGACTATAATATCGCGTACGACTGTCTGCGCAAGCACGACCGTACCGACCGGCCGGCGCTGTACCAGCACGACCCTGGCGGCGACCACGACACCTACACCTTCGACGACCTCGACGACCTGTCGACACAGGTCGCACACGCGCTGGCGGACCTGGGGGTCGGCCGTGGCGACCGTGTCGGGGTCGTCGTTCCCCAGAAGCCGGCGAACCCGCTAACCCACTTTGCCTGCTGGAAGATCGGTGCGGTGTCGCTGCCGCTGTCGGTGCTCTTTGGCGTCGACGCCCTCCAGCACCGGCTCGACGACAGCGGCGCTACGGTGGTCGTCGCCGACGAGTCGGTGCTCGGGACGGTCCAGGCGGCCGCCGCGGACTGCCCGGACCTGGAGTACGTCGTTGCTGTCGACGGTGACGACCCCGAGGACGCACACGAGTTCGAGGCGCTCCGCCAGGGGTACCCACGGAGTATGAGCCTCGCGGAGACGGACCCGGAGACGCCCGCGGTCATCATGTACACCAGCGGCTCGACCGGCCCGCCGAAGGGTGTCCTCCACGGCCACGGGGTCTGGGTCGGCCACTGTCCGGCATTCTACATGTACTTTGAGCGTGCCGTCGACGAGTCGGTGTTCTGGACCCCCGCCGACTGGGCGTGGATCGGCGCGCTGGGCGACCTCGTCTTCCCGGCCTGGCACTACGGTCGGCCCGTGGTTGGCTACCCGATGGAGGGGTTCGACGCCGACCAGGCCTTCGCGATTGCCGAGGAACACGATGTCACCGACACGTTTCTCCCGCCGACGGCTATCCGGATGATGATGACCGTCGACGACCCCACCCAGCAGTACGACCTCGACCTGAAGGCGGTCTGTTCGGGCGGGGAGCCGCTCACGCCGGAGATCCTGGCGTGGGCCGACGGCACACTCGACGGCGTGGCGGTCAACGAACTCTACGGCCAGACCGAGGCGAACCTGTTGGTGACAAACTGCCGGGAGTGGTTCCCCGCTCAGGCTGGCAGCATGGGCAAGCCGGTCCCCGGGCACGACGTGGCGGTTATCGACCCCGAGACCGGTGAGCGCCGGGCAGACGGGGAAGTGGGTATGCTCGCCGTCCGCCGCGACACCGGCGACCCGGCCGTGTTCAAGCAGTACTGGAACCGCCCGGAGCGGACGGCGGCGGCCACCGTCACCGACCCTGAGGGTGCCGACTGGCACCTGACGGAGGACCTGGGCTACCGGGACGACGACGGCTACATCTGGTTCAAGGCCCGTGACGACGACGTGATCATCACCTCGGGCTACCGGGTCGGCCCCGGCGAGGTCGAGAGTGCGGTTCTCGAGCACGACGACGTCGAACAGGTCGGCGTCGTCGGGGTTCCCGACGAGACACGCAACGAGATCATAAAGGCATTCATCCAGCCGGTGGCGGGGGTCGAGGGTGACGACGAACTCCGGGAGGAGGTGCGTGACCTCGTGCGCGACAGCCTCGCGGAGTACGAGTACCCCCGGGAGGTCGACTTTGTCGAGGAGCTCCCGACGACCACGACCGGCAAGATCCAGCGCCGGAAACTCCGGGGCGAGGAGGGGTAACACGCGGGCGGGTCGACGCTGTCCTGCGGATACACTTTCACCCTGCCTGCGGAACCTTTTATACCATCGGGCGTGAACTTCCGTATGTCTCCCACCGAAACACAGACCGGAGACAGTGAAAGCAATGAGTGAGACAGATTTGCGTACCCACGCGGGCGAGATACACGAACAGTTTGCGGACCATCTTGAGGTGACCGTCGAGGAGGTGGCCGAGCGGCTGGACACGCTGGTCAACGAATACAAGGTCCCCGTCAACGAGGCCCGGCGCAGCGTCACGAACACGTACCTCGACGAGGCCGGGATGGAACGCGACGACATCTCCCAGGGCGGCGGGAACGACCGGGTCGAGGTCGCCGACATCGACGCCCCGGAGCAGTGGCTTGACGTCACCGCGAAGGTCGTCGACCTCTGGGACGCCACCAGCGACGCCGTTGCCCAGGTCGGCCTGCTCGGTGACGAGACCGGAACAGTCAAATTCACAAAGTGGTCGAAGTCGGACCTGCCGGCCCTCGAGGCGGGCCAGGTCTACGACCTCCGAAACGTCGTCACCGACGAGTACCAGGGTCGCTTCTCGGTGAAACTCAACCGGACGACCGTCATCGAGGAACTGGACGAGGATATCGAGGTCGGCGACGACGCCGTCGAGGTCGAGGGCGCGCTGGTGGATATCCAGTCCGGCTCCGGGCTGGTCAAGCGCTGTCCCGAGGAGGACTGCACCCGCGTCCTGAAGAACGGCCGGTGCTCCGAACACGGCGAGGTCGAAGGCGAGTTCGACCTCCGGATCAAGGGCGTCCTCGACGACGGCACCGAGGTCCACGAGGTGATCTTCGACAAGGAGGCCACCGAGGAGTTGACCGGGATCGGTCTGGAACAGGCAAAGGAGATGGCTATGGACGCGCTGGACACGAGTGTCGTGGCCGACGAGATGCGTGAGCAGACGCTCGGCCGGTACTACCGGGTGGTCGGGCCGACACTCGGCCGGTACGTCCTGGCCAACGAAACCGACCGGCTGGCCGAGGGCGTCGACCCGGAGGCTGCCCTGATCAAAGCGAGGTCGATATAATGGCGAGCACCCCAACCCGCGAGGTGGCACGGCGCGTCTTCGCACGCGAGTTCAACGACGCCAGCTTCACGTTCAAGGAATCGGACGACGAGCGGGCACCGGTCTACCTGCTGTTGCCGACCGGCGAGCGTGCCAACCGCGTGTTCATCGTCGGCACCCTCACCGAAACCGAGGATGTCGGCGAGGACTCGGAGTACTGGCAGGGCCGGATCGTCGACCCCAACGGTGACACCTTCTTCACCTACGCTGGCCAGTACCAGCCCGACGCCGCGAGCGCGCTCCGGGACCTCGAACCCCCGGCGTACGTCTCGGTGGCCGGCAAACCCCGTACCTTCGAGACCGACGACGGCGAGATTAACGTCTCGGTCCGGCCGGAGTCGATCACCGAGGTGACCGAGGCAGAGCGTGACCGCTGGGTGGTCGAGACCGCCGAGCGGACCCTCGACCGGGTCACGGCTGTCGAGGACGGTGGGGAGTACGTCGAGATGGCCCGCGAGCAGTACGGGGGCTCCGTCGACGCCTACAAGCAGGCTGCGGTCGAGGGGCTGGAGAGCCTGGACGGCGAGCGCGAGGCCGAGTCGGAGGTCGGGCTGTAACGAGCCGACCCGTTGCCTCCCTCGCGTCTGCCGGCGTGACTGACCGCCGTGGTGTGGCCAGTCGTGAGTCCGTCTGACAAACGATTAAGTGTGAGTAGCAACGACCGAATCGTACGATGGGCAACAAGAACAAAACGATCTCCTTTCGGGTCAGCCAGGAGAAATTCGAGACACTCCGGGATATCGCGGAGGAGCGTGACATCTCGCTCTCGGCGGTGTTCCGTGACTACGTCGACATGCTCGTTGCCCACGACGGCCAGGTCGAGGTCGTCCCCGAACACGAGGTCAGCGAGTCCGACGGCCCCGACACGGAGAACTTCCCGCCGACGGTCGAGGTGCCAAAGAGCCTTATCCGCGAGCACGAGCGCCTCGAACTGGAGGCCGAACACCTCCGTGAGCAACTCAAGGAACACAAGCGCTACGTCACGAAACTCAGACAGGAGGTCGACGAGGCCGACCAGGAGGATATCGTCCAACTCGAGGAACTCGACGGTGACGAGAAGGAGGAACCCTCCTACCGGATCGGCTCCAGCTTCGAGGACAGCTCCTTCTAATCTGGCGCTCAGTAGCCCGTTACCGGACGAGCCCCTGCTTGAGCGCCAAGACCTCACGCGCCGCGTCGGCCTGCCCGTCGACGTCGGCCAGTGCCTCAGCCGCCTCTAGCGTGCGGACGGCGCTGTCGAGAAAGGAGAGGATATCACCGGGATAGGCATACAGCATGTAGTCGTCGCCCATCACGTCGACGATAGCGTCCGGCCCTAACCCCTGCTCGCGCAGTTCCAGCAGATAGCGGGTGAACTTCCGCTCCGGGCAGCCACAGTGGGGGTTGGCCTGGCAGTCGCAGTCCATGAACTCCTCCGCAAAGTCGAGTACGCGGTCACGTGTCGCACCGTCGAGCTTCGAGAGCCCCTCACCTGAAAAGAGGATATCGAGCGTTGCCCCTTTGAATGCCCCCTTCGGAAAGGAGGCCTCCAACTGGGAGGCGAGTTGGCGGTGATTCTTGATGTAGATCTTGTCGGTGACAGCCACAGCTAAGTTATACAGCGGACGGCCGGACAAAAGCGACACGGACTGGCCGGAGACGAGCCCGGCTGGCACCCGGTATTTAGTGGTCACAGACAGAGAGAGTAGCATGAGTACGCTCGACGCGCTGGACGTCGAATCGGCCGACGGGACGCGAGTCCGGGTCTGGCGAACTGTCCCTGAGGGGGCGACGGAGGCCGTCCTGTTCGTCCACGGTGCCACCTACGGCGGGCGAACGGCCTTTGCCCCCGAGGGGTACTCCTGGCTGGCTGACGTGGCCGCTGCGGGCCGGGCCGGCTACACCCTCGATGTCCGGGGATACGGCGACTCGGAGCGTCCGCCCGAACTGGACGCGCCGGCCGAGGAAGGGGACCCTGTCGTCCGCGCGGAGACGGCAGCACAGGACGCCGCGGCGGCACTGGATACGGTTCGAGCGGCCTTCGACACAGTCCATCTGGTCGGCTACTCCTGGGGGTCGATGACCGCCGGTGTCCTGCTTGAGCACCTGGACGCCGAGGTGGCGTCACTGGTCCAGTACGCCCCGGTCTACTCGCCCGCGACTGACCGGGCAGCGGATTTCTCACCGGGTGACCCACCCCTGGCATACCGGACGGTCACTGAGGCCGACACGCGCGAGCGGTGGGCGAGTCAGCGTCCCGGCGCGGTTCCCGCGGACGCCTTCGACGCGTTCTGGGAGACGTTGCTCGACTCCGGCCAGCACGCCGGCGAGGACCGGGTGGTTGCCCCGAACGGGACACTCGTCGACCTGACGGCCGCCGTCGACGAGCCGCTGTACGACCCTGGCGTCATCGAGGCGCCGACGCTGGTGGTCCGAGGGTCACTCGACACGGCCTCACGCCGCCCAGACGCACTCGCGCTGTATGAAGCCGTCGGTGCCGACCACCGTAGGTACGCTGAACTCGCCGGCGGCACCCACTTCATGCAGTTTGAGTCGACCCGGGAGCGACTGGTCGGGACGGTCCGGGCGTTTCAGGACCGTGCCGGCGGCGACCACACCGGGTGAGCGGACCCGACGCACGCCTAACGTAACGTATTTGAGTCGCTCAGAGATTAGATGTATATGTAGACATGTCCGGGTTGGGGTAGTGGACTATCCTTCAGCCTTGTGGAGGCTGAGACGCGGGTTCGATTCTCGCACCTGGACCTTTTTGACCTCTGTGCCCGTCAGCCGCCGGCAGACTGTGCGGTACGCTGGCCCGAGCCGCGTTCGCACTCGACGTCGACCCCGGTGGGCCTGCACACCTCGGTGACGACAGACGGCTCGGCTCTGACGAGTTGACGGGCGCTCATCGACTATCCCCGCTGTGGCCGAGCTGTGGTCACCCTGGCGCCGGAAGCGGCCTCGTCCCGCCTCCTGAGCGACGGGCGGTCGCTCACCCGCTAACCTAGCGTTTCGCCGCTGTCACCTCGGTGCCCGTCAGCGCCATTTCCATGCCGGCCGGACCCGTCGCGTCCTCACCGGGCACAGTGTGGGGGGTCGACCGGGCACGTTCTCACGTATTCACCTTGTCGACCTCGAATCGTATCTCCTTTTCACTGCCGTCCGTGAACAGGAGTGAGACCGTGATATCGGCGTCCGAGGAACTCTCGACAGTGCCGTAAGTGAGCTTTGCCTTGTTTCCGTCCTTGTACGCGTTTTTGATATTAATATTGACGTTTCCGTTCGACGGAATCGTCGGCTCCGCGGTGAAGTTGTAATATTTCCCACCGGTGCCGAACTGTCCCGTATCGGTCTCTTCGGTGGCCTCGGCGTATCCGCTCGCGGAGCCGGTCACGTCGACCTCGTGATTCTGCCCGCTGTTGCCCTGACCGTTATTACTGTTGCCCTTATTCTTGTACTTAAAATGATCGATATCTTTCACGTTACCGTTGTCGTTCGCCGGTGTATCAATGTGAAATCCGTCATCGTAATGCTACCGCAGGCGTTCTGATTCTTCAGGTCGAAGGAGAGCGCACTCGACCCGCCGCTGCCGCCGGTTGCCGACACGTCCTGCACACACGTCGAATCGTTGTCGGGACTGCCGCCGGCACTGGCCCCACCGCCGCCGCCCCCGCTGCCGCCGCCGGCCGTCGCCTCGACAGTGACATTGAGCGTCGCGTTGGTCGGGGTGCTCCCGTCGTGAGTTGAGGCGATTGACCGGAGGCTGAAATTGACCTGTTGGGTCCCGGTCGCGGTTGTGCCACTGGTGTTGTAGGCGAACGTCGCGAGACCGTCCTCGTCGGTCTGTGTCCGGTTTGTGGTCAGGTTTCCACTCGAACCGGCCGCGACTGAGCCGTTGACAGTCACCCCCTCGACCGGATTGTTGAACCGGTCCCGGACCGCGACCTGGAGGTCCTCGCTCAGGCCCTGCCGGACCGTTGCCCCCTCGCCGGATTCGACGGCGAGGTAGGCCTCCTCCTCGGAGTTACCGGTAGTCTGTAGGCCGACCTTCGACAGCTGAAGCCGATAGGTGGCGCCGCGCTCGAACACGAAGCTCACGTTGTAAAAGCCCGCCGGCCCGGGCCGTTGCGTGATACTCCGGAGGTACCTCTCGTCGCCGTCGTTCGGGCCGGGGTCGGTGTCGAACTCCGAGTCAAGTAACGCCCGCCACTCCGTGCGCGGCAGTTTCGTGGTGAGTGTAACGTTCAACCGGTCACCGTCGTCGGCGACCGGCACGGCAATCGTCTCCGCCGAGGAGCTAACCGTGGTGATGTCGACAGACGCCCGGCCCACGCCGCGTTCGTCAAGCGAACCGTTCACCGCGATCAGCGAGAGTTCGTTCTCGCTGATCATCGTCTGCCCGGTCTCCGTTCGGTTCGTCTCTGAAAACTGGTCGTAGAGGACGGTGTTATCGTAGACGACCTTCGGCGCGTCGTGGTGGTAATTGTGAGTGTGCTGGTAGACGATGACCCCGCTGGAGTAGGTCCTGGGGGTTCCGTTCCAGTAGTCGGCCGTCTCGCCCTCGGCGGAGACGTTGTTCAGGGTCAGACCGACGGCAGGGTTGTCGACGCCGACTGTCCGAAGCGTGCCTGCCGGCGGGGTCGGGTTGGCACCGACCGCTCGGCTCGGGTACGTGCTCCCGAGCTGTAACGCGACCGATGACACCGCATCGCTCCCGACCGAATTCACGATTGCGTTCCGAAGCTCGGTCATCTGCCCCCCTATCTCCTCGGCGTGTCTGAGTTCGACCCCCTCGTTTTGCTGTGGCACGACTGTCGCCTGGTAGCCCGAAAACGAGATAACGGCAACCCCGAGGAGGAGGACTGCCCCGACCTGGATTGCCTGCCCTCGTGTATCGTGCCGGAGCATTGTCATAGTTGGTGGGTGTATGTGGATAATAAACGCTGTGTCCGATTATTAGAAATAAAAACGCGGCCACGCCGACAACACCGGTGTTGGAGTGATGTATGCCGTAATCAAAGCCGCTCTGTTCGGCACCGGCGGACACTCGACAGGGTTTATACGCACACTGCGGACACATATCTCGCAGTCTGCTTATCGAGGACAGGCGTGCAAGCCACACGGGCCACCGCTGCAGGCCTCAACCCGACAGCCTGCCGGGCGGTGGCCCCGAGGCCGGTCACCCCGGAGCCGGTGCCCTGTGAGGCGGTAGCCCCCGGGGTAACGACTGCCCTCGTATCCGATTTTGTGCCACGGTGGATTGCGTTCGCACCGGCGTTGGCCCTCCTGGAAGGGGGAACTCGGTCAACGACCTCCCCCCGTCCGCGTCGCTTTCACACGACCATAATCCCCTTTTGCGGGTTGGCCAAGTACAAGATATATGTCTGACCCACCTGACCCGTCCCCCTCCCCACTCCTCGAGGCAAAGGAGTTCGACGACCCCTCTGTCTTTACGCCGAAGACGCTACTGGAGAATGCCAGGCGACAGAAGGCCCTCCCGGAACGCCCGGTGCCGGAGGTCTGCGTCCTCGACCCGGACGGGGATATCGTGCGCCAGCTGACGGCTACCGGGGAGGCGCACAGAGACGAGACGTGGCCCGGTTACCACACCGACCTCTACCGGTTCACACGAGGTGGCGAGGAGTTCGGCATCGTCGGCTGTGCGGTGGGGGCGTCGTTTGCTGTGCTCGTTGCCGAGCAACTGTTCGCCGCTGGCTGTCGGTTCCTCGTCAGCGTGACCTCCTCTGGGCAGGTGGTGCCGAAGGACGACCCACCATACTTCGTGCTCATCGAGCGGGCGCTCCGTGACGAGGGGACGAGTCACCACTACCGCCCGACGAGTCGCTATGCCGCTCTCGACCCTGCCCTCACCGCTCCGGTCGAACAGGCGTGTGAGCAACTGTCCCGGCCCGTGTACACCGGGGCGACGTGGACGACGGATGCCCCCTTCCGCGAGACGGAGGCCGCAATCGAGCGTGCCAGGTCGGAGGGGATCCTCGCCGTCGAGATGGAGGCGGCTGCGCTGTACGCCTTCGCGGAGACCCGGGACCTGCCGGTTGTCTGCTTTGCACACGTGACCAACCAGATGGGGCAAACCGACGACGAGTTCGAGAAGGGCGAGGCGGACGGGAGCCGGGATGCCCTGGCGGCGGTCGACGCAGCCGCGACCGCCTGGCGGTCCCTCGGCTAAACCCCTTATTCCCGTGGCATGTCGCCCTTTGAGCCGGGACACGAACGGTGCCTGACTCACCGCTGAGTATCCTTACACTCACTACACGGGCCTCAACAGGTCGGACGCCGGGGCCCGCGCCTGTCACACAGAACACCTCTCTGTCGTCCAACAGAAGGGCCGTTCCCGTTCGGAGGCAAGCCCGGCGCCGCTGCACCGGAGGAACACGACTCTCACAGACCGGTCATGGTGGGCGTCACCCGAGGTGACACAACCGCAATCTGCCGGGACGGACACACCGGCACGCAGTCACCTGACTGACAGGGACCCGCCCAGTGGCTGTCGTTGCGACTGGCGGCCTGGGTCAGGTGTAACCCGTACTGCCGGTCGTAGACCGGGCGGTCAGCCTCTTGCTGATAGAAACTGCCCCCCGTGCAAGCCGGGGGGCACGCAACCGAAATCGGCAGGATCAGGGTGGTGGGTAGTGTGGGGGTGGGGGTGGGTTACCCATGTCGCTGCGATGCGACATCCAAGGTGCAGTTGTCGGGATGTATATTTGTTCTCCCTCGATTACAACTCTTGATAATTTGGCCGGGTAACATAATTGGAGAGCCCGCGATGGTTTGCTTGGGCGCGGAGTGTTGAGGGGGCACTCCTGCGCCCGGGGTGGGGCTTTGAGCCTGTGTTCTGTCTCAGCAGAGTCATCTCACCCCGTCAGCCGGCACTGCCAACGCCGTGCGTGGTGCGCTGGGTCGGCGCCTGTGGGTCGTGTTTGCGGCGCTGGTGTTCGTCTGTGACTCGGCAGCGGCGACAGTCCTGGTTTCCGTTGAGTCCGGCCTCTGTCTTGCCGGAGTGATGATGGACCGCTACGGTGGGTCGGTCTGGTTCGAGAACGGCGACGAAACGGCCGTGCCGCCCGGGGACCCGGTCACCAGGGTTGAGGAACCCGACGGCGCTGTGGCAGTCCCCTCATTTCACGCCGTAGACGAAACCGTCGACACCGTTCCCCACGACGCTATTTGAGTGCTCATCCCGGCCCGCCCAATGTGAGCACGGACCATCACCGGCCGCGCTGTGGACGAGAGACGCACGCCCACGACCCACAGCACCGGCCGGTTGTGGCAACGACCCTCGTGGCACAGGAGCCCGCCCCACCGGTCTCGGGAGTGCTCGTACGGCTTCACCGCTGTGCCGGCCGTTACCCCTATCAGCTGACGAATAGCCGGCGGTCGGCCCGTTCGTGAGCGGCCGCCTGGATCTCGACCAGTGGGGCGAACGGCGCCATCGACTCCAACCCGTGGTCGGTGCTCTTTGCGACGGCCTCGTTGACGACGGGCTTCAGCTCCTCTAGGGCCGTCTGCGTCTCGGTGTGTCCCAGTGAGAGCAGCCGCTGGGCGGCCCCGAGCATGTCCGAGCAAAACGAGTAGGCGTGGACGAGACAGGCCCGCCGCTCCGGGATACCGTCGACGGCTGCCACCGCGCCGAGGACGGCCGGATACTGCTGTGGGGGCTCCCGGTTGGTGTACCCCTGTAGCAGTGAGCCCCCGACAGTCTGTTGACGAATGTCACAGAGTCGGGCACCCGACCGGGTGGCACTCTCGCGAAACTCTGCCGGTAGCGTGACCGCGTGCAACCGTCTGTCGGCCCTGACGAGCGCGTCAATGTCACCCTCCCCGGCGGCCCGATGGGCGGCGCGCAGCGCGACCAACTCTGCCGGTCCGACCTGCCCGCGGAGGTACGCTGTGAGCACCTCCACCAGGTCTGTTGCACTCTTGACCCGGTCGGACTGGACGAACTGCTCGAGAGCGTACGACGAGGAGTAGCCGCCAACAGGCAGAAAGGAATCTGCGAGCTGAAACGCCGTCAGCACCGACTGATCGTCTGTCACCGGCTCTCACCCCCGTAGCGCGCGGTACTGTCGGCCTCGTCCCCGTGACACTGTTCGTGGCTATGAGCGGCGTCAGCCCCGTGGGAGTGGCTGTGGCCGTCACCGTGTGAGTGGCCGGCGGACTCGACCTGGCCGTCGAACAGCGCCGGCGAGACACGCTCGCGGCGCAGTGTAGCACCTTCGGGGAGGTGTGGTCTGAGTGTCGTCTCCATCTGCGTATCGGACTCGACGGCGGGAACCAGGACCTCCTCCGCTCGGACCGCCATCTCCCAGTGACGGTTCCCCGCAGCGTGTCCCAGCGTCACCGCCGCGGTGAGGTCGGCTGCCGCATCAGCTAGACAGACCACCACAGCCTCGACCGGTTCCAGCACGACCTCGAGACGCGGCCCGTCCCCGGCTCCGGTCGAGAGAACGTCACCCGCTCTGAGCTCACGCCCGACTACGACGCCGACCTCCCGACCGCTGTCTGTGGTTGTCCGGAACCGTGAGCGACGCCGCTGGTCGCCGCCGACGGTCACCGTCTCCCGGTTTTTGTCCTCGACTGTCTCGGTCTCAGCGTTTCCCTCGTAGGTATCGTAGATATCCATTGTCACTTTCGCCTGTCTGGTGCTCCGGTGCCGACCAGTTGTTGCCTCGCAACGGTCCACCCTGCCCGCAACTGCTCCCGGACCGGGTCCGCCGTCTCACCGGCCGCCCGGACAAGGAGGCCGGCGTCGTTCGGCAGCCGTGTGGCCCCGGCCGCCGCCGGCCCGTCCGCAACCGCCCGGTGGACTGTGTCACTCAACCCCGTCTCGTCCGATACGGGCGCAACCACGTAGAGGTGACCGAACACCTGGTGGTCCCCGAGGATACCGGGCGTCTGCGGGTCCGTCTCGTCGGGCCGGATGTGCGTGTCGTCGGCTGCCAGCAGACGGCCCTCGCTGCGGAGTCGCGTCCGAGCGTAATACCGCTCGAACTCGAAGGCCTCGCCGCGAGCCAGTCGGCCGGGAACGACGAGTTCGCCGACAACTGCGCTCCCGCCGGGTGCGACGTCAACCGTCGTCGACTGGTAGAACCTGGCGTCGGGGTGCAGGATGAGCGGCTCCGGGACGTAGTCCAAGTGGCCGTCGGGTCCCACCGACAGCGAGACGTCACTCTCCGCGTAGTTGTGCGCCATCGAGAACACCTTTGTTGCACTCCCCGTGGTAACGTGTGCGCGAGCCTCCGGGCCGACTGTTACCGACACCTCCCGACGGTCCCCCTGGGCGACTCCGCCACTGGGGGACTGGACGTACACCGTCGCCGTCCGGTCGGTGTGGCCGAGCGAGCCCGAGACGTGAAACGGTGCTCGGGCGAAGTCCCGGACCAGCCGAGTCTCCCCGTCACTCCGGGCAAAGGCAAGCTCGAGCCGCCCGTCCTTACCCGCCGCCCCAGGGGCAGCCTGCGGGACCGACTCGCCGGCGTACTCGCTGAACGTGGGGTGGGGGGCGTCGGCGGCCATCTACACGAACAGGACGTCCCTGTGAACGTGCGAGAGCACGCTGTCGACACCCTCACCGGTCTTGCAGTTGGTGAACGCCACCGGTCCCTCCCGCACCGACTCCGCATCGCGCGCGATGACATCTAAGTCCGCGTCGACGTACTCCGCGAGGTCGGTCTTGTTGACGACCAGCAAGTCACAGTCGACGACCCCTGGACCGCGCTTGCGCGGGATATCGTCGCCCTCCGCCACCGAGATGACGAACAGGGAGTAGTCGGCCAGTTCGGGATTGAATGTGGCCGCGAGATTGTCCCCGCCGCTCTCGACGACCACCAGGTCCAGTTCCGGCCGGGACGCGACGAACTCGTCGACCTGTGCAAGATTCATCGAAGGGTCCTCACGGATCCCCGTGTGCGGGCACGCGCCAGTCTCGACGCCGGCGACGAGGTCCTCGGGAACCACCCCCGCGAACCGGTCGCGGAGTCGGTCAGCGTCCTCCTGGGTGAGAATGTCGTTGGCGATCACACCTACGTCGACGCCCTCCTCCCGCAGGGCGGGCACGAGTTCGCCGATGAGTGCCGTCTTACCCGAACCAACCGGCCCGCCGACGCCGAGGGTAGCGACATCACGGTGGGTGTTCACGACTCACCCTCCGTTTCCCCCTCACCGCCCTCCGACCCCTCGACAACCGCGTCCGGCGTCGCACGGATCGGGTCGTGAACCGTCACCAGCTTCGTGCCATCGGGAAAGACCGGCTCAACCTGGACCATGTCGACCATCCTCGGCACACCGTCCATCACATCGCCGGGCGAGAGAAGCTGTGCCGCCTCGGACTGGAGTTTGGCGACGGTTTTGCCCTCGCGGGCCCCCTCGATCACCCAGTCGGAGATGTACGCGACCGCCTCCGGGTGATTGAGTTTGACGCCCCGGTCCTTGCGCCGGCGTGCCAGCTCTGCCGCCATGAATACCGTCAGTCGTTCGCGTTCCTTCGGTGTCAGGTTCATAGCAGATACCGCTGTGCGAGGGCGACTTGGTCTACCGGCTCACAGGTGACGTGTTCGCCGTCGACCCGGACGGCAAACGTCTCGGGGTCGATCTCGATATCGTCGGGACAGTGGTCGTTGTGGACCATCGCGTCCTTGCCGGGTGCACGGGTCCCCTCGACCGCCACGACCGGCGTGTCCAGGTTGTACGCCTCGCCGACCCCGGCCTCGGCGGCCGCCGGACTCACGAAACGAATCGACAGGGCGTTTTTTGCGGCCCCGACTGCCCCCGCCCGGGGGCGCTGCATGGTCGGTTCACAGGTCATCAGCGAGCCGTTTGACTCACCCATCTCGCTGTATACCGGGAACCCACCTTTGAATGTCACCGACGGCTTGATGCCGAAGAACTCCGGTTCCCACAGAACCAGGTCGGCCATCTTTCCGGGTTCGAGCGAGCCAATATAATCGTCGATGCCAGCGGTGATCGCCGGGTTGATCGTGTACTTTGCGACGTACCGCTTGACCCGGGCGTTGTCGGCGTCGGTCCCCTCGTCAGCCGGCAACGGGCCACGTTGACGTTTCATCTTATCGGCAGTCTGCCAGGTGCGGGGGACCACCTCCGCCATCCGGCCCATCGCCTGTGAGTCGGAGGTCATCATCGAGATGGCGCCGGTGTCGTGCAGAACGTCCTCGGCGGCGATGGTCTCGGCCCGGACCCGCGATTCCGCGAACGCGACGTCCTCAGGGATATCGGGGTCGAGGTGGTGACAGACCATCACCATGTCCAGGTGTTCGTCGAAGGTGTTCTCGGTGTACGGCATCGAGGGGTTCGTTGAGGACGGCAACACAGCCGGGTTGCCGACCATCTCCATAATGTCCGGGGCGTGACCGCCCCCTGCACCCTCGATGTGGAACAGGTGAATCGTCCGGGCGTCGATTGCCGCGGCGGTGTTCTCCAGAAAGCCCGCCTCATTGAGCGTGTCGGTGTGCATCGCTACCTGGAGGTCCATCTCCTCGGCCACCCTGAGTGCGGTATCGATGACCTCGGGCGTCGACCCCCAGTCCTCGTGGATCTTGAGCCCGCACGCACCTGCCCTAGCCTGTTCACGGAGCGGGTCGGGCTTGCTCGCATTCCCCTTTCCGTAGTAGCCGACGTTGACCGGCCACTCCTCGGCAGCCTTCAGGAACAGTTCGATGTTGCGAGGCCCGGGCGTGCAGGTTGTCGCGCCACCGCCGAAGCCGCCGCCGAACATCGTCGTGACCCCCGAACTGAGCGCGTGTTCCACCAGCCCTGTCGAATTGAAGTGGACGTGAATGTCGAAGCCGCCGGGCGTGACCACCATCCCCTCCGCCGGGTAGACATCCGTCCCCGGGCCGACGACCATGTCGACGCCATCCATCGTGTCGGGGTTGCCGGCCTTCCCGACGCCAGCCACCTGCCCGTCGCTGATACCGATGTCACCGGCTACCACACCCAGGACAGGGTCGACCACCGTGGCGTTAGTCACGACGTAATCGAGCGCTCCACCGGCGTTGGTCGCGCCAGGGGCGCTGCCCAGGCCGTCCCGTAGCGTCTTGCCGCCACCGAACACCGCCTCATCGCCAGGTGTCCGGTAGTCGGTCTCGACCTCGGCGAGCAGGTCGGTGTCGCCGAGTCGGAGCCGGTCGCCGGCCGTGGGGCCGTACAGGGCGGCGTAGTCATCACGCGGAACGTCGCGTGTCACTCCCCGTCACCCTCGCCGGCGTTCTTGAAGCCGCCCTCACGGCCTCGCCGGAGCACCCGGTCGCGGTTCTCGACGGACCCGTTGGTCAGCCCGTTCAGCCCGTTCATCCGCCGTTTCCCACCGAGTGCGACCAGCTCCACGGTCGTCGTTCCGCCTGGCTCAAACCGGACCGCCGTTCCGGCGGGGACGTTGAGCCGCATCCCCAC
>JBLGCN010000006.1:0-17457 GCA_047617405.1 Natronomonas sp. | reverse complement strand
CATCAGCTGGCGCTACGAGAAACAGGAGGCCGACCAGCTCCGTGAGGAGGGGCACATCCAGGAGAACGCATGACACCCCGACCACCTGCCGGCCCGAACCGCCCGGGTCGGCCCGTCTGATATGGCTGAGTACGGTCTGATAGACACCGACGAAACCGACGCCCCCGGCGACGAGTGGGAGGAACTCGACGTCTCCGACACGGAGGCCGACCGGGTCGCCCGCGCACAGGACCGGGAGTTCGACGAGTTCCGCAAGCGGATCAAGGACGCCGACCAGTTCAAGGTCGAGGCCAGTGTCTTCGACGACGCCACATACGGCGCGCTGTACAAGCTGGTCCAGGACGGCCACATCGACGCCTTTGGTGGCCCAGTCTCGACGGGCAAGGAGGCAAACGTCTACACCGCGCTGGCCGGGAGCAGAGGGGACAGCGACGGGAACGGGCCACAAGGGGGCCGGGAGGTGGCGGTGAAGGTCTACCGGATCAACGCCTCCGACTTCACCGACATGCGGGGCTATCTGGAGGGGGACCCCCGGCTCGAGGAGTTGGGTGGGAACAAGAAGGCCGTCGTGACAGCGTGGGTCAAACGCGAGTTCGCGAACCTCGGGCGGGCGCGGGCGGCGGGCGTGCGGTCACCGGAGCCGGTTGCCGTCGAGCGTAACGTCCTCGTGATGGAGTTTCTGGGCGCCGAGACCGGCCGGGCAAAGCGGCTCGGCGAGGTCACCGTCGAGAACCCCGAGACCGCCTTCGAGGTGGTCCGGGAGTATCTCCGACGGCTGTACGACGCCGGTCTGGTCCACGGCGACCTCTCGGAGTACAACATCGTTGTTCACGACTCGGAGCTGTACGTCATCGACCTCGGGCAGGCGGTGACGGTCCACCACCCCAACCACGAGCGCTTTCTCGAGCGGGACTGCGAGAACGTCGCGGCATTCTTTGCCCGCCAGGGTGTCGACACCGGCGGCGAGGAGTTGCTCGCGTACATCAACGCGAACGCGGAGCCCCGCGAGGACGACTGATACTGCCGGCTGTCCGCAGGGAGTCATGCCACCCCGGGACGGCGAGTCTCCTCGGGACAGCCGGCAGTGTGAATATCGGCGGTCGCGAGCGGCGACCCACCCCGGCTGAGGGTCGAACGGTGTGTGCTGCGAAACTGGGCGGGCGTAATGCCCCCACAACCGGTATATATCTCTCCGGAGAGTAACAGATATGCAGCCACGCGTCCGGTCCGCGACGCCGGCAGACGTGCCCGGGATCAGGCGAGTCGCGAGCAAGGGGTGGCGGGCGGCCTACGGCGATATCATGAGCGCGGAGACGATCGAGGGGGCGCTCTCGGAGCACTACACGCCGGCAGCGGTCGAGCGAGCAGTCACCGCGGCACACGCCGTCTACCTGGTGGCGGTGGCCGAGGAGCGGGTCATCGGCTACACGAGCGGGAGCAACAGCGAACGCGGGCCGGGCGCGGAACTCGTGACAATCTACGTCGACCCCGACTGGTGGGGCGAGGGGGTTGGGACAGCGCTGTTCGACGAACTCCGGGCCCGCCTCCGGCAGCGCGGGTTCGAGCGGGTGCGCGCCGTCGTACTGGCCGAAAACGAGGCCGGGCTTCCCTTCTATCGGCGCCACGGGTTCGAGCGGGTCGACGAGCACGAGGAGACCGTCGGGGATGAGTCCCACCGGGCACTGGTAGTCGCGCGGGAGTTGTGAGCCGGGCCCGCCGGGGCCGGCAGGGTCGGGCCACGACGAAGGACTTTAACAGCAGCCTGGCATACATAAGCCTACTTATGCAGCACGTGAAGGTTCCCGACGACCGCATCGGCGTTCTCATCGGTGCGGGCGGCGAGACGATGCGGGAGATCGAGGCCCGGACGGAGGTTCGGCTGGACATCGACAGCGAGACCGGCAGCGTCCGCATCGAGACTGTCGGGGACCCGGTCACCGCGCTGAAGGCCCCCGATATCGTGAAGGCCATCGGCCGGGGGTTCGCCCCGGAGGACGCGCTCCGGCTGCTCGCGGACGACATGATGATGTTCGATATCGTCGATATCGACGCGGCCTGCCGGAACAAAAACGACCTTCGGCGAAAGAAGGGGCGGCTCATCGGCGAGGACGGCCGCACCCGCGAGCTGATGCAGGAGCTGACCGGCGCCTCGGTTGTCATCTACGGCACGACCCTCGGGGTCATCGGCGGCCCACGGCAGGTCGACGCCGTCCGGGAGGCCGCCGAGATGCTCCTCGACGGTGCCCCACACGGCGCGGTCTACTCCTTCCTCGAGCGCAGACGCAACGAGCTCAAACACCGTGGGCTGGAGTATCACCAGTTCACCGGGTGAGGGTGACGGACGCCGGACAGGGGGCGTGACAGTGAACAGTCAGGGGGGGACACGGCAACTCCGACCGTCCCTGCGGGCCGGCTACACGGCAACAGCGCAAGGGGGCCGGTGACAGGTCTGTCGGACACAGAGACAGCCGACGACCCCTCACCCCCGGGGCGGCTCACCCTCGCTGTGGTCCTCGCGTCGGCGACACTGACAGTGATGGCCGGCGCGGTCATCGGGCCGGTCGTCCGCCAGATAGGGAGCGGTGTCGGCGTCTCGGGGTCGCTGGCGGGGCTAGTTATCACGACACACGGGGTGGTGATCGTGGTCGCTAGCCCGGTGGCCGGCGCGCTCATCGACCGTGTCGGGCCGCGCCGCCCCTACCTGCTGGGGCTGGGCCTGTACGGAGTCGGTGGCGGGGCCGGCCTTGTCGTCGACTCCTTTGGTGCCCTTCTGGCCTCTCGGGTCGTCCTCGGGGCCGGTGTTGCGCTCGTCTACACCGGGGTGACAGTCCTCATCTACACCCTGCACCGGGAGGGGGGGATGGACCGGGCACTGGGGCTGCGCAGCAGCGCAAACAGTCTCGGGGCGGCCGTCTGGCCGCTGGTCGGCGGGGCGCTCGGGACCGTCTCCTGGCACGCCCCGTTCGGCGCGTATCTGGTCGCCCTGCCGCTGGGGCTGGTTGCGCTGGTCGCGGTCCCCGCGACCGACCACGGTGGGACGAACAGAGACCCGGGCTCCGGCCCGGGCCGGCGGGTCCGGGAGCTCCTCGGGGTGTTTTACCGGTTTCCGGCGATTCCGGCGGTCTATCTGCTGTACTTCGGTGCCAACCTCTTCCTGTACGTGGTCGTGGTCTACTACCCGCAGTTGCTCGCCGGGCTCGGGGTGACCTCCACACTGTCGGTGGGGCTGTATCTCGCGGTCAACGGCGCCGCCTCGGCGGTGGTCGCGGCGGTGTACGGCCGGCTGGTGGGTAGGTGTGGCCGTCACCGGCTCGTGCTGGCCGCCTTCGGGCTGTGGGTCGTCGGCTTCGGCGTCGCGGCCGTCGTTGAGGGGCCACTCGTCGCCGGCGGACCGGTTGTCCTGCTGGGGGTCGGGACCGGGCTGGTCTTTCCATCGGCGTTCGCGTGGGTCGAGACACTGGCGCCGCCCGACCGGCAGGGGAGTCTTGCCTCATATATCGCCTCCGCGGGATACCTGGGGCAGTTTCTCTCCCCGCTCGCGTTCGGGGTGGTCGTCTCGGCGGCCGGTGTGCGTGGGGCCTTCAGCGCTGCCGCGCTGGCGGCGGGTCTCGGCGGCGCCGTGCTCGGGGTGGGGCTGGCCCTTCGCAGCCGTCGTGTGGGGAGGTCGGCGCCGGAGTCCGGGTGAGCCGGCACGCTCACGCAGGGCGCGGTGGCGCGACAGGGCGGCAAAGGCGCCGAACCTGAATCAAAGGAGGCGGCACGCGACCTGCCGCCAACATTTAAACCCTGCCGCGCCACTCCTTGGCATACCCTGGATTCCGTCCACCGGTCGGGCGTCGCGCGGTCGCGCAAGAAAAAGTTTATATAGAACCACGGACAATCAATCTCTTGACTATGGCTCAGCAGATGGGTAATCAACCCATGATCGTACTGTCCGAGGAGTCCCAGCGGACCTCGGGCAAGGACGCACAGTCGATGAACATCACAGCCGGCACAGCGGTCGCGGAAGCGGTCCGGACCACGCTCGGCCCGAAGGGGATGGACAAGATGCTCGTGGACGACGCCGGCAGCGTCGTCGTCACCAACGACGGGGTCACTATTCTCGACGAGATGGATATCGAACACCCCGCCGCGAACATGATCGTCGAGGTCGCCCAGACCCAGGAGGACGAGGTCGGCGACGGCACCACGACGGCGGTCGTCATCGCGGGCGAACTCCTCTCGAAGGCCGAGGACCTGCTCGACCAGGACATCCACGCCACCATCCTCGCACAGGGGTACCGCCAGGCCGCCGAACACGCAAAGGGCCTGCTCGAAGAGAACGCCATCGACGTCGACGCCGACGACGACGAGACCCTCGAACACGTCGCGGCGACGGCCATGACCGGCAAGGGCGCCGAGAGCGCGAAGGACACGCTCGCGGAGCTCGTTGTCAGCGCGGTCCAGTCGGTCGCGGACGACGAGGGCGTCGACACCGGTAACGTGAAAGTCGAGACGGTTGTCGGCGGCTCCATCGACGAGTCCGAACTCGTCGAGGGTGTCATCATCGACAAGTCCCGCGTCCACGACAATATGCCCCACTTCAAGGAGGATGCGGACATCGCGCTGCTCGACACCGCAGTTGAGGTCCCCGAGACCGAACTCGACACCGAGGTCAACGTCACCGACCCTGACCAGCTCCAGGAGTTCATCGACCAGGAGGAACAACAGCTCCAGGAGATGGTCGACGCTGTCGCCGACGCCGGCGCCGACGTTGTCTTCTGTCAGAAGGGTATCGACGACATGGCCCAACACTATCTCGCCCAGGAGGGTATCCTGGCGGTCCGTCGCGCCAAGAGCTCGGATATCGAGGCGCTGGCGCGGGCGACCGGCGGTCGCGTCGTCTCGAGCATCGAGGACATCGCCGCCGAGGACCTCGGCTCTGCCGGCTCGGTCACCGAGAAGGACCTGGCGGGCGACGAGAAGATCTTCGTCGAGGAGGTCGACGATGCAAAGGCAGTCACCCTCATCCTGCGCGGTGGCACCGAGCACGTCGTCGACGAGGTCGAGCGCGCCATCGAGGACGCGCTGGGTGTCGTCTCCGCAACCCTGGAGGACGGGAAGGTGCTCCCTGGTGGCGGCTCCCCCGAGACCCTGCTCTCGCTCGGGCTGCGTGACTACGCCGACAGCGTCGGCGGCCGCGAACAGTTGGCCATCGAGGCATTCGCCGACGCCATCGACGTCATCCCGCGCACGCTCGCGGAGAACGCCGGGCTCGACCCGATCGACTCGCTGGTCGAACTCCGGTCGGAGCACGACAGCGGCAACAGCACCGTCGGCCTGAACGCCTACACCGGCGACGTCTCCGACATGTCAGAGGAGGCCGTCGAGCCGCTGCGGGTGAAGACCCAGGCCGTCGAGTCGGCCACGGAGGCCGCTGTGATGATCCTCCGGATCGACGATGTCATCGCCGCGGGCGACCTGAAGGGTGGCCAGGGCGACGACGACGACGAGGACGGCGCGCCCGGCGGGCCCGGCGGCGGTATGGGCGGCGGCATGGGCGGTATGGGCGGCGGCATGGGCGGTATGGGTGGCATGGGCGGCGCGATGTAACGCCGGCCACCGAAACCAACCACACCCGACGCCCCGCCTCGACGAACCGGCAGCCGACACCTGCCGGCCGCGTTGGCCGGCCCTGCGCCTTTTATTCGTGTCTCTGATGTATCCCGGACCTGAGTGTTGTGTATGTACGAGTGTCGCGACTGCGGGGACGAGTACCCGCTGACGGCCGACGCCCCCTGGCGGTGTGCGTGTGGGCACGCGCTCGACTTTGCGGAGCCGCCGCGGCCGGAGGGCGGGGGCGGAGCGCCCGACCTGACGGCGCCCGACCGCGACCGCGGGCTGTGGGCCTTCTCGGAGTTTCTCCCGGTCGAGCGGCGGGTGACCCTCGGCGAGGGGTGGACCCCGCTCGTTGACGCGCCGGCGTGGGACGCACAGTTCAAACTGGAGGCGCTCTTTCCGACGGGGTCGTTCAAGGACCGCGGCGCGGCGGTGACGGTCTCACTGGCCGAGACGCTAGGGGTTGGCCGGGTCATCGAGGACTCCTCGGGCAACGCCGGCCACGCTGTCGCCACCTACGCGGCCCGTGCCGGGATGGACGCCGAGATATTCGTGCCCGCGGACGCGAAACCCGCCAAACGTGAGGCCATCGAGCGGACGGGCGCGACCGTCGTGGGTGTCGACGGGAGCCGGGGGGACGTGACAGACGCCTGCCTCGGACGCGTCGCCGAGGGTGAGGGCTGGTACGCCAGCCACGCCTGGCAGCCCGCCTTCTTCACCGGCACCGCAACCTGTGCGCTGGAAATCGCCGCCCAGCGGGGCTGGTCGGTGCCGGATGTCGTGGTGGCGCCACTGGGCCACGGCACCCTCCTGCTGGGCATGTACCGGGGGTTTCGGGCGCTCGCGGCCGCCGGTTGGACCGACAATGTGCCCCGGCTCGTGGGCGCGCAGGCCGCCGGCGCGGCACCGGTCGTCAAGGCTATCCACGGCGAGGCGGCCGCCGCGGGCGACAACGACGCCGCCGACGGGGTTCAGGTCCACGAGCCGGCCCGCCGCGACCAGATACTCGCGGCCATCAAGGACACCGACGGCGAGGCCGTCGCCGTCGACGCCGAGACGACCCGGCGGACCCTCGGCCGTCTCCGCGAACGGGGGTTCGACACCGAGCCGACCTGTGCCATTGCGCCGGCCGCCCTGGAGCGGCTCCGGGCGGCCGGCGTCGTCGCCGAGGGCGAGGACGTCTGTGTGCCCCTGACGGGCAGCGGGTTGAAGGCCTGAGTCGGTCGGCCGAGTCGGCAACCCGACGCCGCTTGCCCTACCGCTCCGGGTGTGTGGGTGCGTCGAACCCACCCCGTACCAGCGGTTTGGCGATATGCCGGCGCGCCACCGGCGGGACCTCGTACCACCCGTCCTCGATATCGCGGTCGACAGGCCGTTCGACCTTCCCGTCGGCGGCAGTCCCACAGTCCCGACAGCGGTAGCCCTGCCCGCGGCCGGCGGACTCCATCGACCGGCCACAGTCGGGGCAGTCGGGGGTGACGAGTTCGGTCCGGGAGCGGTCACGGACCGCGAACTTCTCGAGTTTGAGTGTGCCGTCTGCGACCTCGCCACAGACCGTGAGACGGTCGCCGGCCCGGAGTGCCCGCACCCGGTCACGGAAGCGCTTGGTCGGCTCGAAGGCCGCACACCGGAGGGCGGCGTCGTCCCGGACTGTCAGGAAGACGTGCCCGCCCTCGACGGTCTCCGGCCCGTCGACGACCGTGCCGTCGACCCGGTAGGCGCGGCCGTTCTCGACCTCGGTGACGCGGGCCGGCCGGAGGTGGGCGTCGGTCCCCTGGTTCGTCAGGAATGTGTGGGTCCGGGCGACCGGCTCACCCGCAATTGCGTGGGCGACCCGCCGGGTCGCGTCGGCGGTCTCCCCGCGGACCCCGTAGAGCACCGGACAGGGCGTTCGGGGGACACAGACCGCCGTCCCCTCGGCGCGGTCGACGGTGTCCCAGACCGCCGGGTAGGCCTCGGCGGCCGCCGCGAAGACGGTCTCGCGGTCGACATCGCGCTCGGTCCCCCACCGCTCGCGCTCGCGGTAGGCGATGGTCTCGGCGGTCCACGCCTCAAACGCACGGGCGGCACCAACCGCCGCGAGCGCGCCAACGACCCCGCGGCCGGTGCCGCGCTCGAGGGTGTCGATACCAGTCTCAGCGGCAAGCGCGCGGGCGTCCGCCGGGTCGTGGTAGTGCCGGACGGCCGCCCGCGAGAAGTCGGCCACCGCAGCCGGCACCCTGTCGGGCTCACAGTCGGCGACCGCCACCCCTGGGTTCGTCTCGGGGTCGTCGGCCGCGAGGTCGAGGCGGTCGTCAGCCAGACGCCCCGCCTGCCCGGCGTCGATGTCGGTGTGGACCGCCAGGGCGGCGTTTCCCCGTGTCTTGTGTTCGACGGCGGGGTTCAGCCGCACGAGCAGCGTCCGTCGGACAGTCCCACCGACGGCCGTGATATCGGCGGCTAGCCGGCTGGCGACGTATGTCGTACACATCCCGAGTTCACGGGAGTCGGTGTCGTCGAGCCCGATAACCGTCACACCGTGGGTTGGCCGGAGGTCACAAAACGCCTTTCGCCGCCTGCGCGGCCGGACCGCCCCGGACCTGATTCCGGAATGATAGGTTCGGCCGACCGCCGGACACGAGGCAAACGGGCGACACAAACAATAAATACCGGAACCATCTACAGTTGTAAAAGGATCATGTCCCGGTCCGCACTCGTCGACAACGTCACGGCCATGCTCGAGGACGCCGGCTTTCTCGTCAGCGAGCGGTGTGCGATCCGGCCAAAGAGTTTCGACGTGGCGGCCCGCCGGGGTCGGGACACGCTACTTGTGAAGATCCTCGGCAACATCGACGCGCTGGACGCCGAAACAGGTGCGGAGATGCGCCGGCTCGGGGAGTATCTGCGCGCGACGCCGCTGGTGGTCGGGCTGCGGACCCGCGACGAACAGCTCAAACCCGGTGTGGTCTACTTCCGTCACGGCGTGCCGGTGTTCGCGCCCGACACCGCTATGGACCTGTTCGTCGAGGGGGTGCCGCCGCTGATCTACGCCGCGCCCGGCGGCCTCTACGTCAACATCGACAGCGAGGTTCTCGCCGACGCCCGCGAGGACCGTGACTGGTCGCTCGGACAGCTCGCCCAGGAGCTGGGTGTCTCCCGCCGGACCGTCTCGAAGTACGAGGACGGGATGGACGCGAGCGTCGAGGTGGCCGCACACCTCGAAGAGCTGTTCGACGCCCCACTGACCTCCCCGGTCGACGTGCTGGAGGGTGCCGAGGAGGTTCGCGACGACGAGGAGACGCCGGCGGACCCCGAGGTTGACCCCGACGACGAACCCATCGTGGCGGTTCTGACCCGGGTCGGGTACGACGTCCACCCGACCGACCGGGCGCCATTTACAACCGTCAGCGAGGACGGGGACGTCAGCGAGGACCGTGTACTCACCGGGCACTCCGAGTTCACCAGGACCGCCGAGAAACGCGCCCGGATCATGTCCTCGGTCGGCCGGGTCACCCGGACGACCAGCGTCTACGTCGTGGAGGACGCCCCCCGTGAGTCCGTCGACGGCACGGCGCTCATCGAGGAAGGGGAGATGGCCGACATCGAGGACCGGGTCGACCTCCGTGACCTGATCATGGAGCGGGCCGACGAGGAGACGACAGCATAGGCAGCTGTACTGAGTGGCGCCCGACGCGGCCTCGGTCCCCTAAATAACACAAAAATCGCGGTTATCGGCCCAGCGGTCGCTCAGGCGTCCGCCCGCTGACCGTAGGTCTGCTCGAGATACTCGACGATGTCGTCGGACTCGGGCATCCCCTCGACGCCGTGTTCCTTGTCCACCAGTACGGGGACACCGGTCTGCCCGCTGACCTCCTGAACCTCGGTGCGCTCGTCGTGGCTCCGAGGCACCATGTGTGAGTCGTACTCCAGCCCGAGTTCGTCGAGCTTGCGGATTACCTTTGCACAGTACGGACAGCCGTCGAGTTCGTACAGTTCGAGTGTTGCCATCAACTCAAATAGCGGCTGGAGATACAAGAACCGGACGGTGGTGTGTGCGAGCGGAACGGGCGGCGCCCGCCTACCGGCTCCCGAGCAGGTCGGCGGCGGTCACGAGTGCCTCCAACTCGACATCGTGGTCGGCGAGGTGTTCGCCGGCGCCCTCCTCCCTGTCGACGACGACGAGCACCCGGTCGACGGTGGCGCCGGCCGCCCGGAGTGCCTCGACGGCGTCGACGGCACTCTGGCCGGTGGTGGCGATGTCCTCGATGACAACCACCGACTCGCCCTCGCTCAGCCGGCCCTCGACCCGGTTGCCCGTGCCGTACTCCTTTGCCTGTTTGCGGGCGATGACGTAGGGGTTGCCGGTAGTGATGCTCGTGGCCGCGACCAGCGGGACCGCTCCGAGGGCGACGCCGGCGAGTGTGGTGTCGCCGACCCGGGCGGCAAAGGCCTCAGCGAGCAGTTCGAGACAGTCGGGGGCGGTCTCGAAGCGGTACTTGTCGACGTAGTAGTCGCTGGTGCCGCCGTGGGAGAGTTCGAACTCCCCGAAACGGACGGCGTCGGCCGCCCGGAGCGCGGCCACGATGTCGTCGGTGTCGGACATACCCGCGGGCAGGGTGGGCGGGGACAAGTCCCTGCCGGTCTCGTGTGCCCGGTTTCGGGGGCACACGCCGTCAGACCCGACGGTGAGCGCGACCGGTGCAGCGGGCGGGATGGCACTCGTGCCGTCGGCGGTCCATAACCACTATACTCGGCGACCCCCGAGCGGTAACCGAATGGAACTGTTCGGGTCGAGCGGGGTCCGGGCACGGGCGCTCGCGGACTTGACGCCAGCCGACGCCCTCAAGATCGCACAGGCCGCTGGCCGGGTCTTCGACGCCACCCGCGTCGCGGTCGCCCGCGACACCCGGACCACCGGCCCACTCTTTGTCAACAGTGTCGCCGCCGGGCTGGCGAGCGTTGGCTGTGACACCGACCGCCTGGGTGTCGTCCCCACGCCCGCCCTCCAGGCGTTCTGCGAGCGCGAGGGCGTCCCGGGGGTGATGATCACCGCCTCCCACAACCCCCCGGAGTACAACGGTATCAAGCTGGTCGGGACGACCGGCGTCGAGTTGACCCGTGACGGCCTGGAGGCGGTCGAGGCCCGAGTCGGTGACACTTCGCTGACAGACTGGGCGGCCGCCGGTACGGGCCAGACGGTCGAGGGCGCTGGCCGGCAGTACCGGGAGGGGGTCCTCAGGGCGGTCGACCGCGAGCGGGTCGCCGGCGCCGACCTGACCGTGGCCCTCGACCCCGGCCACGGCGCGGGGTCGGTCACGAGCCCGCGGCTCTTTCGGGAACTCGGCTGTGCAGTGCTGACGGTCAACGCCCAGCCCGACGGGCGGTTTCCGGGCCGTGACCCCGAGCCGGTGGCGGCGAATCTCGGCGACCTCCGGCGGCTCGTCCGGACGACCGACGCCGACCTCGGGGTGGCCCACGACGGCGACGCCGACCGGGCGATGTTCGTCGACGAACGCGGCGAGATGATACCGGGTGACGTGTCGCTGGCGGCGCTCGCGGCGGCCGAACTCGGGGACGGTGACGTCGCCGTCTCGGCGGTCAACGCCTCACAGCGGCTCGTGGACGTTGTCGAGGAGGCGGGTGCGCGGCTGCGGACGACCCCTATCGGGAGCACCCACATTATCACGGCCATCCGCGATATCCAGGCGGCAGGCGGGTCGGTGCCGGTTGCCGGCGAGGGCAACGGAGGGTTGCTCTTCCCGGACTACCGGGTGGCCCGGGACGGCGCATACACCGCCGCCCGCTTCCTAGAGTTGGTTGCCGAACGGCCCGCGAGCCGGGTCGTCGCCGACTACGACGGCTACCACAACGTCCGCGAGAAGGTGGGTTACGAGGACGAGGACGAGCGGGCAACACTGTTAGCGGCGGTCGAGGCGGTCGCCGAGTGGGCCGACGCCGAACTCGACACGACCGACGGCTACCGGCTGGAGTTCGCGGACGGCTGGGTGCTCGCCCGCCCCAGCGGGACCGAGCCGGTCGTGCGGGTGTACGCGGAGGCCCGCGACCCCGGCCGGGCTCGCGAGCTCGCAGCCCTGTTTCTGGACGCACTCGAGACGGCCTGAGACGGGCCGACAGGGCCGGAGACGGCGTTCACCGCGACGGGTAGGTCTCCAGGGCCTCGCCGAGCCGTGCCCGCTGCTCGCGGGCCCGCTCCAGCCCCGTTTCGACAGCGCCCGACCGGACACGCTCACGCTCCTCGGGGGACAGCTCCGCGCGGGCGACGGCTGCCGTCCGGAGTCGCCCGTAGTCGGTCTCCCGGGGGAGCTTCCGAACCGCCCGCAACGCCGCCACGGCATCGGGTGCGACACGGTTGACGGCGCCGGTCAGCTCCCGGCAGCGGTAGCGTAACACGCCGGCCTCGGGTGGGGGCCAGTCGACGGTCAGCGGCCCGGCGTCGAGCCGCCGGAGATAGGTCCGTCTGGTGGCGACCGCCCGCTTGAGCGCGTCCGGGTCGGCGACGTAGTGGGCCAGCTTCGACCGGGAGTAGTCGGCGTACTCGAGCAGCTGTCCGACCGGCTCCGTGCCGGCCTCGTGGTCACGGACGTACGTGTGGAGGTCCGTCGGTGGGGCCTCGTAGGGGACCATCGGGATAGCCGACAGGTCCGCGAGCGTGGCCAGCACGTCCCGGGCCGACGCCTCGCGGCGGCGCCGCTCGAAGGCCGCTCGCACCTGTTCGTTGTAGGCCTCGATTGGCTCGCGCAGCCGCTCCGTGGGGGCGTCGAGGTCGGCCTCACCGAGGTCACGCAGGCGCTCGAGGTCGGCGACCCGGTCTGCGAGTTCGCGGCGTCGCCGCCGGACTCGGGTCCGGGCACTCCGGTAAGCGCTGTGGGCATCATCGCGCTCCTGAAGCCGTGCCGCGAGGTCCGCAACCGGGTCCAACTGTTCGCGGACGTGGGCAAAATCGCCCGCCGTGAGCCGGCGCTGCTGGAGATACTCGTCACACTCCTCGAAGACCTCGTACAGCAACAGCCCCTCGTCGAGCCGGTCGACAAAGTCCGCAATCGACTCCTGGAACTCGATGAACTGCTGGAAGTCACCGTCGCCGGTGGCCGGCTCCTCGTAGCGGTCGAGCAGGCCCGTGAACTCGTCGTGTGCCGCCGCGAGCCGTTCGAGGTCGGCCTCGCCGAACTCCGCGACAGCGTCCTCGGTGGCCTCGACGCGCTCCTCGGCCGTCGCCAGCGCCGCCACGAGGTCCTCGCCGTCCCCGCCTGCCGCCGTGCCGGCGCCGGCGTCACTCGTAGACGTCATCGGGGTCGAAGACGCGCTCGCCGACGGCCTCGCCGTCGACGGTACGGTGGAAACACGACCCAAAGCCGGTGTGGCAGGCGCCCCCCTCCTGGTCGACCAGGTAGAGGAGGGCGTCGCCGTCACAGTCGACGCGTATCTCGTCGACGTGCTGGACGTGGCCGCTCGACTCGCCCTTCTGCCAGAGTTCCCCGCGGCTGCGGGAGTAGTAGTGGGCCAGGCCGGTCTCACGGGTCCGGGCGAGTGCCTCCTCGGTGACGTAGGCGAGCATCAACACCTCGCCGGAGTCGGCGTCCTGGGCGACGGCGGGGAGACGCCCCTGCTCGTCGAAGGCCAGGTCCACCTCCTGGGCGGCGTCGCTCATACGCGGAGTGGGTCGTGACCGTGAATAGGTCTTGTCCTCGCGTCGCGGCCGGTGCCACACCGGTCAGATGAACCCGGCCAGCCCGAACAGCGCGAAGAGGGCATCCCCGACCGTCAGCGAGACCACCAGGCCGACAAACAGCGGGACGAGAAACGGGATACCCGGCGAGACCCAGACAGTCTCCGCGGTTGTCAGTGCGTCTAACCCCTGCCTGAGGCCTGCGGGCGTTGTCCCGTAGGCCGAGCCCTCGATGTCCGCGAGAAAGCGGTCGGCCCCCCAGGGGTCGTCGGCCTCCTCGTCGGGGTGGGTGTCGGCCCCTCGCGCCCCCGCGTCGGGGGACGGGGTCGTGTCCGGGTCGCCGCCGTCGGTCACGACGCCGCCGCCAGGGTCGTTCGGCTCCGCGGGCAGCGTCGCAGGGTCACGGTACCGGTCGGGGTCGGCCCGGACCTCCTCGAGTGTCAGGCCACGGTACTGCAGGTACATCCGGAGGGCATCGAGGTCCAGCCCTCGGTAGGAGAGGTGCGAGCGGAGCCCGGACAGCGAGCGCACATCCCGGAGTCGGCGGTCGTCGAAGTGGAGCATCGTGCCGTACTCCCGGACGGTGTCGGCCGCGGCGACGGGTCTGGCGACGAACATCGCCGGCGAGAGCCGGCCGGCGACAGCGTTGCGGGCCGCGAGCACGAACGGGTAGACAACGGCGGCCAACACGGTGTTCGAGAGAATCGTCAACGAAAACACCCCGAGGGTGGTCCGGACAACCGGCAGCTGTGTGGGGAGCCACGCGACACCCAGCTCCCAGAGGGCGTAGTGTGGGTAGGTCGGAAAGAGCAGAGCGATGACAAAGAAGGCCTTTGCGTCGGCGCCGCCGAAGCCGCCGACCAGCCAGAAGCCGTAGGACAGGGGGACGACGATGCCGACACTCAGTGCGGTCCCGAGCAGCAGCCGGCGGTCGGACAGCGTCTCCGGGCCCGACACGAGAACCGGGCCGAGTTCCCAGGCGAACAGGAGGACGGCGAGGGCCGCAAGCGGGTACCAGGTCGGGTTGGGAACCCGGCGGGTCCTGACATCGCGGTACGCCACCCAGGCAAAGACCGGGAGCGAAGCCAGGCGGAGCAGGTCCGGCCACGAGGCGAGCACAGGCGTCGGTGGGTGCCCACTCACATTAGGGGTTGTGGGTTCCCGGGCGGTCACACCGGGTCTTCGTCGGCGATACACATTTGTACCTCTCCGAGATAGTGTCCCACGGTGACACGACACATGACGGACCGGACCGAGGTACGACCACGGCTCGACACCTACCACGACCTCTACGAGACCGACTGGGACAGCGACGAGGAACTGCGGGAGGCCTTCGAGTGGGAGGTACCGGCGGAGTTCAACACGGCGACGTACGTCTGTGACCGGTGGGCGGCCCTCGACGGCGAGCGGACCGCAGTCCACGCCGAACACCAGGACGGGACCGGCCACGAGTACACGTTCAGCGAGGTGGCGGCACTGGCGAACCGGCTGGCGAACTACCTGGCCGACCAGGGGGTGGGTGCGGGCGACCGGGTCGCGGTCAACGGCACACAGCGCGTCGAGAATCTCGCAACCCACATCGCAACCTGGAAGCTCGGGGCGATATCGGTCCCGCTGAGCATCCTGCTCGGCCCCGAGGGGATGGGGTTCCGGCTCCGGGACAGCGGGGCGGTCGCCTACGTCGCGGACGCGGTCAGCCTGGACGTCCTCCGGGCGGTGCGCGGGGACTGTCCGGACCTGGAGACGGTCCTGACGGTCGGCGGCGCCGACCCGAGAGAGGGCGAGCGCCGGTTCGCCGAGGCGGTCGAGGGGGAGTCGACGACCTTCGAAACCGCGACAACCGAGCCCGACGAGCCCGCCTTCATTATCTACACCTCCGGCACCACCGGCGAGCCAAAGGGGGTCGTCCTGCCCCACTAGAGCCTGCTGGGCGGGCTGCCCGGGATCCTGATGGGTGGGAACAACCTCCAGGTTCGTGAGGACGACGTTGCCAGGATCGCGGTCGAGTGGTCGTGGATCGGGTCGTTACACCTGGGGATCCTCTCGGCGCTGTACTTCGGGACGCCGGTCGTCGCCCACGCCGAAAACGAGTTCGACCCCGAGCGGGAGTTCCGGCTCATCGAGGAGTACAACGTCACCTTCGCGGGCGGGCCGGCGACGCTGTTGCGGATGATGATGCAGGTCCCCAACCGCGACAGCTACGACACGAGTTCCATGCGGATGGTCGTCCAGGGTGGCGAGTCGCTGAGCGCGGAGGTGGCCGAACAGGTGACCGACACCTTCGAGAACGCCGGTATTCACGAGGTCTACGGCCAGACGGAGGCGCTGATCTTCATCTCCGATTGCAGCGCCCTCGGCCTTGACCACCGACCCGGAAAGATGGGCAAGCCCGTCCCCGGCCACGAGGTCCGGGTCCAGGACCCCGAGACCGGCGAGCCGCTGGGGCCGGGCGAGGTCGGCGAGGTCGCCCTGCGGTACGACGGCGACGACCCGATGCCCTTTATCGAGTACTGGAACCGTCCCGAACAGACCGCCCGGAAGGTCCAGGACGGCTGGCTCCGCAGCGAGGACTTGGGGACGGTCGACGAGGACGGCTGGTTTTCCTTCCACAGCCGCCGGGATGACGTGATCATCTCCTCGGGCTACAAGATGGGGCCCGTCGAGGTCGAGGAGACACTGGCCGGCCACGACGCGGTGGCGGACGCGGGTGTCATCGGCGTCCCCGACGACACCCGCGGGGAGGTGCCGAAGGCCTTCGTCTCGCTCGTCCCCGACGCCGAGGGGGGCGACGCGCTCCGCGAGGAGTTACAGTCCTACGTCAAGGAGCGGCTGGCGAAGTACGAGTACCCCCGGCAACTGGAGTTTATCGACGAGTTGCCGCGGACGACCACCGGCAAGGTCCGTCGACACGACCTCCGTGACCGCGAGGGGCTGGTCTGAGGGGAGTCCCGGACAGGCACGAAACCCACGACCGTTCCGGGGCCGGCAGCCCGGCCACGCGGCCCGCGACGTACGGGGATTCACCGGAGGCCGCGACCGATGAACGCTTAACTTTGTCGTGTTGAAAGTGAGAACGCATGCTCAACAGGTTCAGTTCGCTCGACCAAGTGACACAGCTCCAGTACGGCCTCATGTTCGCCTTCGGGTCGGTGTGTATTCTGTCGGCCCTGTCACCGCTCGGGCAGACGCCTCGGGCCGTGCTCGCGTCTGTCGCGTTTGGGATCACCGCTGGACTGTGGGTGTCACACCTGACGACGGTCCTGTACGGGGCAGCCGACGGGGTGAAGTGACACCGATGGCCGACCAAGCAACGCCACAGGAGTCACTGGACAGCCCGGCCGAGGAGGGGGCGGACGGCCCGGCACAGCTCACCGACAACTTTGCCGCGTTCGCGCTGTTCGTCGGGTCTGTCAGCATCGCGTTTGGCGCGGTGTTTCAGATCGTCTTTGACGGGATTATCGCCCTGATCCTGAACGGGTTCGTCCTTGGAGTCGCCCTCATCAGCCTCGTTATCGGCCTCTCTCTCGACGCTATCGGCGGGTTCGACGCACAGTCCGCGGAACCCGAGGAGCCCGACGACTCGGTCGCGGTCCGGAGCCGGAACGACGGCGACAACCGTCCGCTCCCCCCCGTGCTCAACTTCGACGCGGAACTCGAGACGATCGAGCAGCACTACAACGGGTCACCCCGGGACGAGTTCGTACAGTTCCGCGAGGAGTATGAGCGACTCAAGTCGTCGCCGTCCAACAGAAGCGCCATTGCGAGCGACCTCCGTGCCATGGCGAACCCACTGTCCGTTCTTGCTGAGGGCGAGACGATCGAACCGGAAGTCGAGCGTATCAGCGACGGCCTGTTTCAGTACATGGAGGGGAGCGCCAGCGACTTTCTCTCCGTGGTCGGGTGGGGGCTCTACACGACGGACGGAAACGAGTGTGCGGTCGCGGACAAACAGGGCGAGAAGGCCCGGTTCAAGGCCCGCGCCGAAAACGAGGGTGGCAAGGTAAAGACGGAGATCTTCCTCCGGTTCCGAAACACCGACGGCGTCGTGATCAAGGAGACATATCTGCCGGTCGGCCTCATCCGGGAGGGTCAGACAAAGGAGTTGGACACACAGGTGTACGTCCCCTCGCTGGCCGTGAGCGCTGACGTGTACGCGCTCGCCGCAGCCGACAACAAGCGCGTGCTTGACCTAT
>JBLGCN010000005.1:0-18174 GCA_047617405.1 Natronomonas sp. | reverse complement strand
CGCGTCCGAGGTTGAGTCACGATACCCGCGCCGACGGGTGTCAGCCCCGGACGAGGACCGTGTTCTAACACCGGAGCACAGGCTTGCTGGAGAGTGTTACTCCGATAACGGGGACCGCGTACCGAGTCAGGAACCGCTCGAAGAGCTTGACGACGTCGACTCCTCCTCGAGGTCAAGCGTGTCCTCACCTTCACCGTCCGGCGACTCGCCCTCCCCCTCTCGCATCTGTTGGAGTTCGTCCTCGACCTCCTCGCGTCCCTTCTGGAACTCGCCGATTGCTTCGCCGGACGAGCGTGCGAGCTTCGGGATCTTGTTTGCCCCGAACAGCAACACGGCTATCAGCAGAATGATTAGTAGCTCCGGGCCCCCTGGGACGCCTGGGATCTGCAGTAGTGTACTGACCATCACTACTCTGCCGTTACCTGCTAGCTATTATAGTCCTTTTGCCTTCGGCGACCTGAGTGCCCGTGACACCCTACCCCCACCGTCACCGCTACAGCGTGCGGGGAAGCCCGTCCTCGAAGACGACATCCGCGATGTTGTTTTTCATGATCTCGTCGGTGCCGGCGGCGATCCGGCGGCCGCGAGCCAGCCGATAGAGGTACTCGAGGGGGTGGCCCTGCTGGTAGCCGTTTGCGCCGTGGATCTGGAGTGCCTCGCTGACGACCTCCTCGACGGTCTCGCTCGTGGACAGCTTCGCCAGCGAGGCCGCCAGCCGGTCGGGGGCGTCGTCCTCGCCGCCGCCGCTGAGCGCGGCCCGGTAGGTGAGCGTGCGGGCTCCTTCGATCTGTTTGGCCATGTCGGCGACCTTCCAGCGGATCCCCTGAAAGTCACCGATCGGCTGGTCGAACTGTTCGCGCTGTTGTGCGTACTCGATGGCCTTGTCGAAGGCGTTCAGGCTGATCGAGTTCGCCAGCATCGAACTCCCACACCGTTCCCAGTTCAGCGCCTTTAGCTGTTGTTTCAGCGCCTCGGGGCCGCGGACGAGGACCCGCTCCTCGGGGATGTGGACATCCTCCATGTAGAACTGTGTCTGGGTCTCGCCGTGCATGTTGGTGTGGTGTTGGTGGATCTCGACGCCCGGCTGGTCGAACTCCATGACCACGGTCCCCAGCCCCTCGGGGAACTTCGCCCAGATGACCGCCGCCTCGGAGTCGGGGACATTCGACACCCAGGTCTTCTCGCCGTTGAGATAGAGTTTCCCGTCGTCGGCCTCCTCGGCCGTGGTTATCATGTTTGTCGAGTCGCTGCCGGCTTCGGGTTCGGAGATCCCGATCGCGATCGACAGGTCCCCGTCCGTGACCCTCGGCAGGTAGTGTTCCTTTGCCCACTCCGACCCGAACATATCGATGGCACGCGGGGCGACCATCGACTGGCCGTAGATCGCTGCAGCGGTGTCCGGACAGACCCGGCCGACGGTCTCGACCTGGAGGGCGACGTCGAACTCGGTCATCCCGCCGCCGCCGTATTCGGTCGGGAGGTTGATCCCCAGAAAGCCCCGGTCGGCGAGGAGGTCGATGTTCTCCTCGGGGTAGCCCTCACCCTCCCAGGTGAACGCACGCTCGGCAAATTCGTTCTCCGCGAGCCGCCGTATCTCGTCGACGAGTAATCGCTGCTCCTCGGATAGGTCTAACATACCACACGATGATACCCGTCGGAACTTAAACTTACACGACGCGCGTCCACAGCCTCAAGTCGGAAGCCGGGACCAGCCCTTTGCGTGCGCTGAGTGCTGCCGCGGGACGGGTTGCGGTCGTGTGGCCCGCCGTCTCGCGCCTGCTGTGGGCCACCTGCTCGCCCCTGTGAGGGTCACTCCCGCCGGATATCGGCGCCGAGCCCCGCAAGCACCTCAAAAAAGTCCGGGAACGAGACAGCCACGTCGTCGGCACCACGGACGGTTGTCACCCCCTCGGCAGCCAGACCCACGACCGACAGCGCCATGACCACCCGGTGGTCACCGCGGCCGTCGACGGCTGCCCCGCGAAGCACCGACTCGCCGCCGTGGACCGTGAGCGAGTCCTGCCCCTCCTCGACACTCGCGCCCAGTTGCTCTAGTGTCTCGGCCATCGCTGTCACCCGGTCGGTCTCCTTGTAGCGGACGTGCTCGGCGTCGACAACTCGCGTCGTCCCGCCGGCAACCGCCCCCAGCGCCGCAACGGTGGGCAACAAGTCGGGTGTGTCGGCGACGCTGACCTCGACCCCCTGTAGCGTGCTCCCCGTAACAGTGAGTTCGCCGGCTGCCCGGTCCCAGGAGACGTCGGCTCCCATCCGGTCCAGCACCTCGACGATAGCCTGGTCGCCTTGCGCGCTCGGGTAGGCACCGGTGATCGTCAGGCCGTCTGCGCCGGCTACTGCGCCCGCGGCGAGGAGATACGAGACCGATGAAAAGTCACCTGGCACGTTGTACCCACCGCCGGGGTCGTAGGTCTGGCCACCGCCGACAGAGAACCCACGCTCCGTCTCGCGGGCACGCACCCCGAAGGCATCCAGCATCTCAAGCGTGATGTCGACGTACGGGGCGGACTTGAGCTCGGTCTGGAGCGTGATGTCAACCCCCGCCGTGGTGACCGCCCCCGCCATCAACAGGGCGGTGATGAACTGCGAGGAGACGTCACCCGGGACCGGGGCACTTCCCCCGTGGACCGGTCCGCCGACCACGAGCGGGGCCTGTCCGTTCCCTCTCGTGCTCTCCGCGCGGCCGCCGACCTGGTCGATAGCCCGCAGGAGCGGCCCCTGTGGACGGGAGCGAAGCGACTCGTCGCCGGTCAGCACGGTCAGCCCGTCAGCCAGTGCTGCTGTCGCCGTCGCGAGTCGGGTCGTCGTCCCGCTGTTCGCGCAGTCGATGACGTCCGTGGGGACCTCGGGTCGCCCGTCGAACCCGTCGATGTCGAGAGCGGTCGTCCCGTCCTCGCGCTCCTGGATGTCGACGGACCCGCCGAAGGCCTCAACTGCGCGCATCGTCGCGCGGGTGTCGGCGCTGACGAGCGGCCTCCGAACTGTTGCGCTCTCGGCGTAGCCCGCGGCGAGGACCGCCCGATGGGTGTAGCTTTTAGAAGGTGGCGCCTGGACGCGGCCACCGACCGTCGAGTTCGCGATAGTGGCGTCCATAGCCGTAGCTCGGTAGGACCACAAAAGAGGGTACCGGACGCGGCGCCGGTCACTGCACCTTCGAACTCGACGCCCGACGGATCATCGCGACGGCGACACCGCCGAACAACAGGTCGAGTGCGAGCAGGATCCCGACAGCCGGAAGCACGGCGTTCCAGACGGCGCCGAACCCGCCGGCACTGAACACGCTCGCGGCGTCGGCGTTCAGCATCAGCGACCGGGCGGCGTCGACCCCGTAGGTGACCGGGTTGACCTTGGCGACAGTCTGGATCCACCCTGGGAGTGCCTCCAACGGCAGAAACGCCGAGGACAGGAACAACAGCGGGAACTGGAGGAGATTGGCACCGATGATCGTCGACTCCTGGTCCTTCGTCAGCACCGCAAGTGCGTTCGAGAAGCCGATAAACCACAGCGAGAAGACGACCCCGACCGCGACGACCCCCACGGCGCCGAGGAGGCCGGTCCCGACCTCCGCACCCAGGACGACACCGAGGCCGAGGATGATCCCAACCTGGACAGCGATCCGGAGCAGTTCGGCAGCGGTCTTGCCGAGGAAGACCGCGGACCGGCTCATCGGGCTCACTAACACCTTCTCGAACATCCCGTTCTCGATGTCGTTGACCAGGCCAACGCCTGAGGTGGCGGCAGCCGCGACCGCAACCTGGACCGCAATCGCCGGGACGAGGTATGTTTCGTAGCTGACCCCGGCCCCACTCCGGCTGAGTGCGTCGCCCGCGACCCCGCCGAAGACCTGCGTGAACAGGATGAGGAAGATCACCGGCTGGACGAGCGAGACGACGAGGACAAACGGGTTTCTGACAGCCTTGCGGTTCCAGCGCTTGAAATTCACCCAGACCTCGCCCAGGTAGCTGTTGCTCGACCGGTCGACAGCCGACTCACCGGTCCCGGTTTCCTCGGCGGTGGGGGTGCTCACCGGCTCACCTCCGGTTCCTCGGTTGCCCCGTCGGCGGGTCGCTCCGTCTCGACGTGTTCGCCGGTGATCGCCAGGAAGACGTCGTCGAGCGTCGGTGCCCGCACGTTGAACCCGGTCACCGGTATCCCCGCGTCCCGCAGCTCGACCAGAAGGTCGGTCCCCCGCTCGCGGGCCCGCCGCGAGGTAACAGTGAGTCCATCGTCGGTGACCTCGACGGTCGCCTCTGACTCGAAGAGGTCGGCACGGCGGGCGGTCTCGGCGGCCCGTTGACTGTCGCCGTCCGCGAGGTCGACGTCGAGTATCTCCCCGCCGACCCGCTGTTTGAGTTCAGCCGGCGACCCCGAGGCGACGATCTCCCCGTCGAGAATGACGCCGATCCGCTCACAGAGCTGGTCAGCCTCCTCCAGGTACTGGGTGGTGAGGAAAATGGTCGTTCCGGCGTCGTTGATCGTCCGGAAGTAGTCCCAGAGCCGGTTGCGCGCCTTCGGGTCGAGCCCGGTCGTCGGCTCGTCGAGGAAGACCAGCGGCGGGCGGTGAACCAGCGCCGTCGCGGCGTCGAGTCGCTTTTTCATCCCGCCGGAGAAGTCGTCGGCCCGCTTGTCGGCGACGTCGGCCAGGTCGACGAGGTCGAGCAGTTCGTCGATCCGCTCGGCACGCTCGCCCCGAGGAACGCCGTAGGACTCACAGGCAAAGCGGATGTTCTCACGAGCGGTCAGCTCCCCGTCGACGCTTGTCTCCTGGGCCATGTAGCCGATCGACTCCCGGACCTTCCGGGACCCCGAGGTGGCGTCGAAGCCGTTAATTCGGATTGCCCCGCCGGTCGGGGACAGCAACGTCGCCAGCGTCTTGATAGTCGTCGTCTTGCCCGCACCGTTCGGCCCCAGAAAGCCATAAAACTCGCCGCGAGGGACCTGGAGGTCGACCCCGCGGACCGCCTCCGTCCCGTCGCTGTATGTCAACTCGACCCCGTCGGCGTCGATTGCGTACTCGGTCATTCAGTGTCGAATCTCAGGGGCTATCGCCGCTTATATGTTCAGTCTTCCTGATAGTAGTGGCCGCGGTGAAACGGGGCGACAGGCACTGTCCGCCGGACGGGCGGGTCGCCGGCCGACTCCGGTGTGGTCTCGGGCCCGACGCACACCGGCGGTTGTAGGTCTGTGAAGACACAGCCGGCAGGACCAAGCCGTCCGGTCAGCACGCACGGGCAGGGTAACCGCCCCGTGGGACGACACACGCCCGGGTGCCGCCGCTGCCCGGGCCGACAGCATCTCATTTGTACCCCTGGGTCGTTGTGTCGGGTATGACCCCTGACCGCACACGGCTCGACAGCTTTCTCGAGGAGACCGGCGTCGATGGGTACCTGATCGACGCTGACTCCACCGACGCCGACCAGTACTACCTGTCAGGGTTCGACGCGCCGGACCCGTTCGTGACACTGTACGACGGCTCGACACACCTCCTGTTCGCCCGGAGCCTGGAGTACGGCCGGGCAAAAAAGGAGGCCAGCGCCGACTCGGTCGAGCGCGATGTCGACTACGACTACGGTGCCCTCGCCGAGGCTCACGGCCCACAGGAGGCACGCGACCGCGTGCTCGCGGCGTTTCTGGACTCACACGACGTCCGCTCGGTGGCAACGCCGCCGCGGTTCCCACTCCGGACGGCCGACGGCCTCCGTGACCAGGGTATCGACGTGACCGCGGAGAACAGCGGTATCGTCACCGAAATCCGGGCAATAAAAACCGACGACGAGGTCGCACACGTCCGCGAGGCACAGCGGGCAAACGAGGCGGCGATGCGCCGGGCCGAGGATCTCATCGCCGACGCCGGTATCGGTGACGACGGCCGCCTGCTGCGCGATGGGGAGGCCCTCACCAGCGAGCGCGTCAAGGAAGCCATCGAGGTGGAACTCCTCAGACACGGCTGTGCGCTTGACGAGACGATCGTCGCCTGCGGGGCCGATGCCGCGGACCCACACGACCGCGGCAGCGGACCGCTCGAGGCCGACGAGCCGATTATTGTCGACATCTTCCCGCAGTCCAAGGCCACCAAGTACCACGCCGACATGACCCGGACCTTCTGTGCCGGGACGCCCGACGAGACCGTCCGGGAGTGGTACGAACTCACCGCCGAGGCAAAACAGGCGGCCCTGGATGCGGTCGAACCGGGTGTGACCGGGGCGACGGTCCACGACGCCGTCTGCGACGTCTACGAGGCGGCGGGCCTGCCGACGCTACGCAGCGACGAGGCCGCCGAGACAGGCTTCATCCACAGCACGGGCCACGGCGTCGGGCTAGCTGTCCACGAACTCCCGCGACTCGCGCCCGACGGCGGTGAACTCCGCCTCGGACAGGTTGTCACGGTCGAGCCAGGGCTGTACGACCCGGCCGTCGGCGGCGTCCGAATCGAGGATATCATCGTTGTCACCGAGGACGGTTACGAGAATCTCACCAACTACGAGGAGACCCTCGTCGTCTGAGACAACATCGCCCTCTACTCGTAGCCTGCGCTGCTGTCCTCCGAGTCTCGATCATGAACATTTATTAAGGATGGGACACTCATTTCGGGTATAATGACCGTGGTAGCGGCGGTACGTCCGGTATCTCACTCCTAACGACCTGCCTCGCACGCCAACCACAACCCGACACCAACCACATGAGCACAACACAACCCACGACGGACGCCCGACCCCGCACCACTGGCAGACAGTTCAGCACACAGAACGCCCCACAGACCTTCTCGCCTGAAAACACTAACCCCTGTCCGCAGATGTTCTCGGACCGATGGCAGGTCGAACCCGAGTCTGACTCGGAGTGAGCCGGCCGGGACACAACGCCTATCCCCGCTGCCGGTAAGGTCGGCGTATGACAGACTACACGACGGTGTCCATCCCGAAGGACCTGGCCGACCGCGTCGAGGCGACCATCGAGGGGACCAGCTTCCAGAGTACGAGCGACCTCGTCCGGTTTCTGCTGCGGAGTATCGTGATCAAACACCAGCAGGAGGGCCAACTCAGCGAGGCCGAGTTCGAGGAGATCGCCACCCAGCTCAAGGACCTGGGCTACCTAGAGTAGCCGGTCGGGCACACACCGGCTCACAGCCCTGGCTCCTCGGCCGGCGGCTCCGCGTCGATGACGGTGACGTTCTTCCGGGCACCACGCCGGTCGAAGGCGCCGAAGCCGTCCTCGTCCCACGGCGGAACCGCCACGAACACGACCTCGTGGAGGTCATCGAGCTTCGAGACGCCCATGCTGCCGTCCGGGTGAGAGACGAACCGCCCCTCAGTCTGGCCGACAGGCGTGCCAAGGTCGACCCCAAAGACCGCGTTGACCGAGCCGCCGGCACCGGGCATATAAAAGTGTGTGAACACAGGTGTCTCGGGGTTCAGCCCGGTGTCGGTCTCGAACTCACCCGCTCGCGTGACTGACAGCGAGATCGTCGTCGAGTCGGGCTCGGCCTCTCTGGCCAGTCTCAGCAGCGTTTGCTGGAGCCCGCGGGTCAGATAGTACACAGACCCTGTACGGGTGGCGGTCACTTCAATCGCCGGCCCCGACCGGTCACCGGCGACAGGCTCTTTGGACTGCCCTGTGAACAGCTCACAGTACCCCATGCAACGGGACTCTGTCATCGAACTCGGCGTGCTTGGCCTCCTTGCGGAGCGTGACGCCGCTGCCGCCGACCTCCAGGAGCGGTTCAACCACAACTTCGGGCGTCACCAGTTCGTCGGCCGGGGCCGGCTGGACCCGACGCTCGCACGCCTCCGTGACAGCGGTCACGTGACCGAGGCGTACACCGCCGAGGCCGGCACATGCTCGCTCACCGACCGGGGTCACGACCGGCTACGGACACTGCTGTGCAAGCCGGTCGCGGCGGTCGACGACCCCACACACCGTCCACACCTTCTGGTCAAACTCGGCTTCCTCCACCACCTCCCCGCCGACCAGCAGGCCGCGGAACTGGCGCACCTCGAGGACCAGTTCCACGAGGCCCGAAACGAGTGGCTCGATATCGCGACGATGCACCGCGAGGAGATACCGTCCCACGAGAGCTACCGGATGGAGTTGGTCGAACTCACCGCCGACCTGCTCGACACACAGCTGCGGTGGGTGCGGCGGCTCCGCGACCGGGTCGAACCGGAGTGAGGGTCAACAGCACCGGTGACCAGGCGGGACCGGGCATCAGGCCCGGTCTCAGACCGGCAGAAAGGACCGGAGTGTCTGTGCGTAGAGCCGGGGGGCACGGCCGCGGGCACCCGAAACAGCGTCGTCGATTACCGAGGCCGCGCCGGCGAGGACCCCCTCGCCGTGGCCGACGAGGACACGCTCGGCGTCGAACCGGCGGAGCCGCTTTGGGGGTGTCATCCTGAGTGCCGGGTGGACCCCGAGGCGCTCGTCGCCCACCAGAAAGTAGCCGCTCGTACCCACCGCCTCGGCGACGACTAGCGTCCCGTCGTCCTCGCTGTAGAGCGCCGCCTCGCTCCAGAGCGGATTGTCGATGACCCCGTGGACGGCAAAGCCCGACCCGTCGATGTCGTGGCGGACGACCGTCGTCTCCGCGTCCAGGTCGTCGGCGATACCGGCCATCACGTCCGGGACGTAGACCGGGACATCGTGGCGGCGGGCAACCGCGGCCGCGTCACGCTTGTGTCGGTCCAACAGGACGACGACACCGGCAACCTCGCCGAACTCCGTCAGGAGGTCGTCGACCCCCTCGGCGTCGACGGGGTCGACCACGTAGACGCCGTTGTCCGTTGCGAGCGCGTGGCTCGCCCGCTGCATGCGCTCCTCGGGGTAGGCGACCCAGCCCACCCCCTGTGTGCCGTTCTCGAAGCGGTCGATCTCCCGCCAGTCGGTCGCCGGACCGGAGCCTTTCATCGACATAGGCTGGCCTACGAGTCGCGTGCGCAAAAATGGGTGCCAAACGCAGCCGGCAATGCGGCTCAGTCCAGCCGGCTGGCGTCGATCTCGACGGCGGGCGGGGAGACGACCAGAAACCCCCGGAAGTGCATCAGCTCCCCGCCGGCCTCCTGTATCTGGCTTGCGAACCCCGCCGCGAGCTCGTTCAGGTCCCCCTCGACGCTGAGCACGAGCACCGCCCCCGACCCGACCGCCTCTACCCACTCCCTGGGCGGGGTACTCCCGTCGAGGACGCCGAGGACGACCCGGCCGGCGCCAGTCCCGTCGTCGGTGTCCAGCTGGTCCTCGACCGACTGGAGGTCGAGCCCGTCGAATTCGCTCATGCGCCCATCTCGGCGGCAAGGGTCAAAAACCCCCTGGCGAGGGGCGTGTCCGACGGCGCCGCAGTGTCGGTCCTGGTTCGCGTCAGCTGCTGTCGGGCCGCGACGCCGGGGGTGTGACGTGCGTTGACACGCCCGCGTCAGCCAGACAGATTTATATGTGAGGCTCGCGCGTTACCAGATGCTTATGTCCAATACAGAGGGCACGTCGGGAACCCCGGCGGGTCGAGTTCTTCCAGGGCACTCTGGATAGCACGTCCGAGATACAGGACGCACGGGTTTTCGACACCACGCTGCGCGACGGTGAACAGACGCCACGAACCTCATTCTCGTACGAGGACAAACGGGAGATAGCCGCGCTGCTGGACGGGATGGGAACCCACGTCATCGAGGCCGGGTTCCCCGTCAACAGTGACGCGGAGTTCGAGGCGGTACGGGATATCGCCGCCGCCAGCCACACGACGGTCTGTGGGCTGGCGCGTGTGGTCGAGGAGGATATCGAGGCCGCGCTCGACTCGGGGGTCGACCTGGTACACGTGTTCGTGTCCACCAGCGACGTCCAGATCGAGGATTCGATGCACGCCACCCGCGAGCAGGTGCGGGAGCGTGCCGCCGAGTCCGTCGAGCGCGTGAAGGAGGCCGGCGTCGAGTGTATGTTCTCGCCGATGGACGCGACCCGGACCGGCGAGGAGTACCTGCTCGACATCGTGGAGACCACCACGCGGGCGGGCGCCGACTGGCTCAATATCCCCGACACGGTCGGGGTGGCGACACCGACCCGCTTTGCGAAGCTGGTTGAGCGGGTCGTCGATGCGACGGTCGACGCGCGTGTCGACGTCCACACCCACGACGACTTCGGGCTGGCCGCCGCGAACGCCCTGGCGGGCTACGAGGCCGGCGCGGCTCAGGCACAGGTGTCTATCAACGGTATCGGTGAGCGGGCCGGCAACGCCGCCTACGAGGAGGTCGTGATGGCACTGGAGTCGCTGTACAACGTCGACACCGGGGTCGACTCGACCGCTATCGCGGAGGTGTCCCAGGTCATCGAGGGGAAAAGCGACGTCCCGGTGCCGGGCAACAAGCCGGTCGTCGGCGACAACGCCTTCTCCCACGAGAGCGGGATCCACGCCGCCGGCGTCATCGAGAACTCAGACACCTTCGAGCCCGGTGTGATGACGCCGGAGATGGTCGGCGCCGAACGGGAGCTGGTGTTGGGTAAACACACCGGCCAGCACTCGGTCCGTGAACGGCTTGAGGAGGTCGGGTACGACCCGACCGACGACGAGGTCCGGGAGGTCACCCGCCGCGTGAAGGACTTTGGCGCGGAGGCCCAGCGGGTCACGGTCGACGAACTGGAGAAGTTCGCCCGCGAGGTCGGCGTCGAACAGGCCGAGGAGGAGGTTCGGGCGTAGGGCCGATGCCTGCCTCCGCCCCCGCAGTCACCGGCCACCAGCCACTGGCGATCAGCCCCGGGTGTAGGCCCGCCCACGCGACCGGCCGGGGCCGCGGATCACGGAACACTTATACTCCACGCCTGGCTGGAACTCATACTGATGATACTCAGGGCTGGCCGCGCTGTCCGTGCTACTGCCAGCCGTTCGGGTATTGTAGGGGCGGTATAGCCCCCCATCACCCTTCTCCACCGGTTCGTACCGCCGACAACAATCTTGTAGCCACTATGCAGTACACACACACAGCGGAGGGACGCCGATGAGCGAGCGAGCGTCCGTCCCGAAGGAGGACGAACAGGACGCCGAGGCCGTCGAGGCCGACGCAGAGACAGACACGGAGCCGCCAGCGGACGCCGAACAGGATACAGGGCCCGCCACGACCGGCGCGGACGGGGTCGTCCGGGCGCTGGAGAACGCGGGCGTCGAGTACCTCTTTGGCGTCCAGGGCGGGGCGATCATGCCCGTCTACGACGCGCTGTACCGCAGCGACGAGATGACCCACGTCACGATGGCCCACGAGCAGGGTGCGGCCCACGCCGCCGACGCCTACGGGATCGTCACCGGTGACCCGGGCGTCTGTATGGCCACCTCGGGGCCGGGGGCGACCAACCTCGTGACCGGGCTGGCCGACGCCAGCATGGACTCGGACCCGCTGGTCGCGCTGACCGGCCAGGTCCCGACGGACTTCGTCGGCAACGACGCCTTCCAGGAGACCGACACTATCGGCGTCACCCAGCCGGTCACGAAACACAACACCTTCGCCGACGACGCCGACACGGTCGGGACAGATGTCGGCACGGCGTGGGCGCTGGCAAACGACGGCCGGCAGGGCCCGACGCTCGTGGACCTGCCAAAGGACGTCACGCAGGGCGAGACAGACGTGGAGCCGGGGCTGCCGGAGACGCCCGACACCTACCAGCCCCCCGAGCGCGCCGACCCCCAGCACGTGGCAACGGCCGCCGAGGTGCTTGCGGACGCGGACCAGCCGGTCATCCTGGCCGGCGGTGGCGTGATCAAAGCCGAGGCGAGCGAGCAGCTTCGGGAGTTCGCCATCGACCACGAGGTCCCGGTGATCACGACGATGCCCGGAACGGGCGCGTTCCCGGAGGACCACGACCTCTCGCTGGAGATCGCCGGGATGCACGGCACGGGCTACGCCAACCTCGCAGTCTCGTTGACGGACTGTCTGGTGGCGGTTGGGACCCGCTTTGACGACCGGCTGACCGGGGACGTGCGCACGTTCGCGGCCGACGCGGAGATCATCCACATCGACATCGACCCCGCCGAAATCAGCAAGAACGTCGAGGCCGACTACCCGCTGCTCGGCGACGCGGCGGCTGTGCTCGACCAGCTCGCCGGGGCGATGCCCGCCTCCCCCGACACCGGCGAGTGGCTCGACCAGTGTGAGACCTGGAAACGGGAGTATCCGATGGACTACGAGACGCCGGAGGACGACCCCCTCAAGCCCCAGTACGTCGTCGAGACGTACGACGACCTGACGCCCGAGGACACGGTCGTCGCAGCCGGTGTTGGCCAGCACCAGATGTGGGCCTGGCAGTACTGGACCTGGACCGAGCCCCGGACGTGGGTCACCTCTCACGGGCTGGGGACGATGGGCTACGCGGTGCCGGCGGCCATCGGCGCGAAACTGGCCGCCCCGGACCGTGAGGTGGTGGCCTTCGACGGCGACGGCTCGTTCCTGATGACCAGCCAGGAGCTGACGGTCGCGGTGCGGGAGAACCTGGACATCACGGTCGTCGTCTTGAACAACGAGGCGGTGGGGATGGTCCGGCAGTGGCAGGACGGCTTTTACGAGGGCCGGCGGATGGCCTCCGAGTATCCGTGGGTCCCGCAGTTCGACAAGCTCGCAGAGGCCTACGGAGCGCAGGGCCTGCGGATCGAATCCCACGACGAGGTCGAGGAGACCATCCAGGCGGCTCGCGAGTACGACGGCCCCTCGGTGGTCGACGCGGTCATCGACCCGGCCGAGAACGTCTACCCCATGGTTCCGAGTGGGGGCAACAACGCGCGGTTTGCGCTGAACGAGGACCACCTGGACCAACTATGACACGAGGCGAACTTCCCGGCCCCGGGCCGGACAACCGCCGGCTGCCCGACGGCCGGCGCAACGACAACGGCATTCGTATCGACCCCGAGGCCGAGGCCGAGCGCCCCTCCGAACGGACGGTGCTCTCGGCGCTCGTGAAACACGAACCCGGCGTGCTCGCCGAGATATCGGGGCTGTTCAGCCGCCGACAGTTCAACATCGAATCCCTCACTGTCGGCGGGACCATTGACGACGACCTCGCGCGAATGACGATCGTCATCGAGGAGCCCCAGCCGGGGGTCGACCAGGCTAAAAAACAGCTCGAAAAGCGTATTCCGGTCGTCTCGGTCCGCGAGTTGGACGACGAGGCCGTCCAGCGCGAACTGGTCATCCTGAAGGTCGACGGCGACCGGCCCGACGAGGTCAACGCCATCACCGACATGTACGACGGGACGACGCTGGACGCGGGGCCGCGGACGGTCACGGTCCAGATCACCGGTGACGAGCAGAAGATAGACGACGCGGTCGACGCCTACGAACAGTTCGGCATCCGGGAGATAGTGCGGACGGGGTACGCAGCCCTCGCCCGGGGGGAGGCCCCCACCGCCCAGGTCAAACAGCCCAACAAGGCGCCAACGGAGTCACAGGTGGCAACAACGGAGGCAGACGATGACTGAAACTGAGACCGAATTCGACGCGAGTGTCTACGACGACGACGACGCGGACGTATCGACAGTACAGGCGGAGACGGTCGCAGTCCTGGGGTACGGCAGCCAGGGACACGCCCACGCACAGAATCTCGACGACTCCGGCGTAGACGTTGTTGTCGGGCTCAGGGAGTCCTCTGCCTCCCGCCGTGAGGCGGAGGCCGACGGGCTCGAGGTGACCACCCCGGCCGACGCCGCGGCCGCCGCCGACCGTGTGGTGATGCTGGTTCCCGACACCGTCCAGCCGGCGGTCTACGAGGAGGTCAGGGAGGGGATGGACGCCGGCGACACCCTCCAGTTCGCCCACGGGTTCAACATCCACTACGGCCAGGTCGAGCCGCCAGAGGACGTCGACGTGACGATGGTCGCGCCGAAGTCACCGGGCCACCTGGTCCGGCGGACGTACAAGCGCGGCGAAGGAGTGCCGGGCCTGCTCGCAGTCTACCAGGACGCCACCGGCGAAGCCCACGCCGAGGGGCTGGCTTACGCAAAGGCAATCGGCTGCACCCGGGCAGGCGTCATCGAAACCACATTCAAAGAGGAGACCGAGACCGACCTGTTCGGCGAGCAGGCGGTGCTCTGTGGCGGTGTGACCGAGATGGTCAAGGCCGGCTTCGAGACGCTGGTCGAGGCGGGCTACGCCCCGGAGATGGCCTACTTCGAGTGTCTGAACGAACTCAAGCTCATCGTCGACCTCATGTACGAGGGTGGACACATGGGTATGTGGAACTCGGTGTCAGACACGGCGGAGTACGGCGGGCTGACCCGTGGCGAGGAGGTTATCGACCGCGAGGGGATGCAGGAGATCCTCGAGGGCGTTCAGTCGGGTGAGTTTGCCCGGGAGTGGATCTCGGAGAACCAGGCCAACCGGCCCGCCTACCGCCAGTTCCGGGGTGCCGAGCAGTCCCACGAGGTCGAACAGGTCGGCGACCGGTTGCGAGAGCTGTTTGCCTGGGACGAACAGGGCGAGGAGGTGCCCGCCGATGACTAGTGCGACACGAACGAGGCGCGTCTCGGAGCCGCGAGCGCCGGCCACAGCGCGCACCGCCGAGCGCGGAACCGAGGGATGTGAGGGAACTGTATGAGCGAGAACACACTGTACGACAAGGTTTGGGAGCAACACAAGGTAACCGAGCTACCGAGCGGACAGGACCAGCTGTTCGTCGGCCTGCACCTGGTTCACGAGGTGACCAGCCCGCAGGCGTTTCACATGCTCGAGGAGAAAGGTCACCAGGTCGCCTTTCCCGACCGGACCTTCGCGACGACCGACCACATCGTCCCGACGACACCGGAGGGGCGCGAGCGGCCGCTGAACGACACAGAGGCCGAGGAGATGCTCTCGGCCCTGGAGGAGAACGTCGACGACAACGGGATCACGTTCTTTGGCCTGGAGTCGGGCAAACAGGGGATCACCCACGTTGTCGCCCCCGAGTTGGGGCTCAGCCAGCCGGGGATGACCGTTGCCTGTGGGGACTCACACACCGCGACCCACGGCGCTTTCGGCTCGGTCGGGGTCGGGATCGGCACCTCCCAGATCCGGGACGTTCTCTCGACGGGCTGTATCGCCGCCGAGAAACAGGACGTTCGGCGGGTCGAGGTGAACGGGACACTCGGCGACGGCGTCTACGCGAAGGATGTCATCCTGAAGATCATCCAGGAGCTGGGTGTCGACGGCGGCGTCGGCCACGTCTACGAGTACGGCGGCTCGGCGGTCCGGGACCTGGACATGGAGGGGCGGCTCGCGGTCTGCAACATGTCCATTGAGGGCGGCGCCCGCGCGGGGTATATCAACCCCGACGAGACGACCTACGAGTATCTCCGGGGCCGGGAGTACGTCCCCGAGGGCGAGGCCTTCGAGGAGCGCAAGGAGTACTGGGAGTCGGTCAGGTCGGACGACGACGCCGAGTACGACGATATCGTCGAGATCGACGCCGACGCCATCGCCCCGATGGTCACCTGGGGGGTCAACCCCGGGCAGGTTGTCGAGGTGACCGAACCCCTGCCCGCGCCGGCGGACTTCGAGGCCCGCACCGACCGTGAGGCCGCCAAACGGGCCTACGACCACATGGGTCACAGCCCCGGCGAGACCATGGCAGGCTACGACGTCGACGTGGCCTTCCTGGGGACGTGTACGAACGGCCGGGTGAAGGACTTCGAGGTCGCCGCCCGGGTGCTGGAGGGCCGGCAGGTCGACGACGGGGTCCGCGCGCTTGCCGTGCCGGGCTCGGAGACGGTCCGCAAGGAGTGTGAGGCACGCGACATCGACGAGACGTTCATCGAGGCGGGCTTCCAGTGGCGCCAGGCCGGTTGCTCGATGTGTCTGGCGATGAACGACGACTCCCTGGAGGGTGACGAGGTCTGTGCGTCCTCCTCGAACCGGAATTTCGTCGGTCGGCAGGGGTCGAAGGAGGGCCGGACGGTCCTGATGAGCCCTGCGATGGTCGCGGCGGCGGCCGTTGAGGGCGCGGTGGTGGACGTCCGGGACGGACTGGATGTCGAGTTACCGAGCGGGACCGACCGCGCCGGCGCCGGGGAGGCGGCCGACTGATGAGCGACACCGACCCGACGGGGGAGGGGACAGACGCCCGCGCCGGACCGGCGGACATGCGTGTCCGCTCGGTCGCCGGGACGGGTGTCCCGCTCCCCGGTGACGACGTCGACACCGACCAGATCCTCCCGGCCCGGTTCATGAAGGAGGTCACCTTCCAGAATATGGCCGACTACCTGTTTTACGACGCCCGCCGGGACGACGACGGGGAGTTCAACGACCACCCGCTCAACCGCTTCGAGGGTGCCTCGATTGCGGTCGTCAACAGCAACTTCGGCTGTGGCTCCTCCCGGGAGCACGCCCCCCAGGCGATGATGCGATGGGGGGTCGACGGTGTGGTCGGGGAATCCTACGCGGAGATCTTCCGTGACAACTGCAAGTCCCTGGGGGTCCCTGCGGTGACCGCCGACCACGAGGCGGTCACCAGGCTCCAGGATTGGGTCGAGGACAACCCCGACGGCCGGGTCGAGGTCGATATCGCCGACGAGGTGGTCCGGTACGGCGGCCGGACGGTCGACGTCGGCGTCGACGACGCCATGCGGGAGGCGCTGGTCGAGGGGATCTGGGACACCACGGAGCTGATGTACCGGAATCTCGACCGGGTTCAGGAGACCGCTGCCGGGCTCCCGTACGTCGAGCGCGTGGAGTAGGCGGACTGTCCACCGCCGGTGCCCTCACCGAGTATCGAGTGCCGACAGCGTCCCAACGCTGAATACCGAGCACCCCTAAATCGGAATCAGATCTGAGTCCGAAACGCAAGGGTGAACAGTGGCTGAGACCGTACTATAATCAGAACTGAGTACTGATGCAGGACACAGGAGTAGACCGTGACGAGACGTTCAACTTACTCAGTAACCACCGCCGACGGTACGCGCTTCACTACTGCAAACGCCGGGACGACCCGGTGACGCTGTCGGACCTGGCTGAGCAGGTCGCGGCCTGAGAGCACAACAAGTCTGTCAGCGAGATCACCTCGAGCGAGCGCAAGCGGACGTACACCTCCCTGCAACAGACCCACCTCCCGTCGATGGAGGAGGCGGGGATCATCGAGTGGGACGACAACATCGAGCTGACGCCGGCGGCCGAACGGCTCAACGTCTACATGGATATCGTCCCGGAGGCGTCGGTGTCGTGGGGGGTGTACTATCTCTGGCTCTCGGCGATTGGCGGTGTTGTGCTCGCGTTCGCGTGGTTCGACCTCGTGCCGGTCCCGGCGCCCGATATGGTCTGGGCCGTGCTCGTGGTCGCCGGCTTCGGGGTCTCCGCCGCGGTCCACGTCTACCGGAACCGACAGAACAAACTCGGCCGGGCCGAGCGGCCACCGGAGTTGGAGTGATACAACTTCCCGTGGCCACCGGCCCGACTCAACCGTTCCCGACAGATGACCACTGACATCCCCAGGACACTGCGAGTTCGCCGGGTGGTCAGCGACTGGTTTCCCGTTGTCGTGGTGGGGCTCGTTCTCCTGACACTGCTGGCCGGGGTTGGCACCTACAGTGCCCACGCGAGCACCGAATACGAGACCGAGGCGGTGGCCGTCTCGTCGCTGAACGAGTCGACCGACTTCGAGCACAGCGCGGTCGTGCGCAACGAGAGCACCATCCTGACACAGGGCGAGACCGTCCGTGACCGCCCGGTGTACTACACCCGTCTCATGCCGATTCTCGACGTCGGCTACACCTACAGTTACGGCCTCACCGGTGGTGAGAGTGGTAACGTGACCGCCCGGACAGAGGCCCAACTCATCACCCGTGCGGTCAACGACGACGGCGAGGTGCTGTGGCGTGATATCCGACCGCTGGCGTCCGAGACCTCCCGCTCGCTGGCGCCGGACGACACCCACGACGTCTCGCTGTCGGTCAACACCACACGCGTCGCGACACGGATCGCCGAGGTTGAGTCAGACCTCGGCGCCCGGAGCGGGGATGTCCAGGTCATCGTCAGGACACGGACCTCGGTGAACGGCTCCGCCGCCGGGCAGTCGCTCTCGCGCGAGCACACTAGCGAACTCCCGCTCGTTGTCCGGCCGCCGACCTACCGTGCCGACGGCGAACAGACCGTGACGGCGGGCACGACGCTCCAGACCGAGACGCTTCGGGAAGTGGTCACACCGTCGCTGTTGACCCGCGTCGGCGCCCCGCTGGGG
>JBLGCN010000004.1:0-18506 GCA_047617405.1 Natronomonas sp. | reverse complement strand
CCAAGCTGTATGGATATTTTAGACGAGTCCATCGTGCCGGAACGCGCGCTCCCGATCAAACGCGAGGCAAGGGAGTTTGCCGAGGAGGTCATCGAACCCGCCGCCGAGGAACAGTACGAGTCCGGGGAGTACCCCTGGGAGGTGCTCGAGGCGGGGATGCAGGCAAATCTCGTCGCACAGGACATCCCCGAGGAGTACGGTGGCCGCGGGCTGGACCTGGCCCAGACCCTGGCGATGACCGAGGAACTCTACCGGGCCGACGCCGGGATTGCGCTCACGCTCCAGCTGGCGAGTTTCGGCGCCGAGGTCATCTACGAGTACGGCACCGAGGAGCAGATAGACGAGTATATCCGGCCCGTCGCCGACCACGAGCAGATTACCGGGCTCGCGGTCTCCGAGCCGGACACCGGGAGTGACCTGGCAGGGATGACCACCACCGCCGAGAAGAACGGCGACGAGTGGGTGCTCAACGGCGAGAAGTACTGGGTCGGCAACGCCGTCGAGGCCGACTGGCTGACGCTGTACGCAAAGACCGGCGGCGGCGACAACCGGTACGAGGACTACTCGATGTTCATCGTCCCGACCGACGCGCCGGGGTACAACGCCGAACACATCCCCGAGAAGATGTCCTTCCGGGCCTCCAAGCAGGGCCACATCGTGCTCGACGACTGCCGGATCCCCGCGGAGAACCTGGTCGGTGACGAGGGTGAGGGGTTCTTCATGGTGACTGACTTCTTCAACCACGGCCGGGTCGGCGTTGCCGGGCACGGGCTCGGGCTGGCCGCAGCAGCCATCGAGGAGGCCAGCGCGTTCGTCCACGACCGGGACGCGTGGGGGCAGTCGGTCAGCGAGTTCCAGGCCGTCCAGCACGACCTCTCGGAGATGTGTATGGACTTCGAGTCCGCCCGGGCACTGGCCTGGCGGGCCGCCGAGAACGTCGAGGAGGACACCAACCCCGGCTACTGGGCCGCACTCGCAAAGACCACCGCGACCGAGGCCGCCGTCGACTGCGCCGAGAGTGCCATGCAGCTCCACGGTGGCCGGTCGGTGCTAAAGGAGAACAAGATCTCCCGGGTCTACCGGGATGTCCGTGTCCCCGTCATCTACGAGGGGGCGAACAACATCCAGCGCGACCTGATCTACGGCCAGGCCGACTGGTAGCTACCGGGTCACTGCCCTCCGGAAGGGGCGCGGTCCATCACGATCGTTATTCATATATTCGGTGACAAGAGTTTAGTCACGCCGCGACAAATACTCACACACGGCACCCGACCGGGGCCGACACCGATATATGACAGACCAGACACTTATGTGGCGGATCGCCGGCGGGTCTGGCGACGGGATCGACTCGACGAGCCAGAACTTCGCCAAGGCGCTGATGCGGTCGGGACTCGACGTCTTTACCCACCGGCACTATCCGTCGCGGATCAGAGGCGGTCACACCTACGTGGAGGTCCGGGCCTCGAACGGGCCGGCTCGCTCGCGCGGCGACGGCTTCAATTTCCTGCTTGCGCTGGGCGACTCGTTCGCCCGCAGCCAGCAGGACGGCGCCTACTACGGCGACGAGAAGGTCAAGCCGCTGACCGAGAGCCTCGAGGACCTCAACGAGGGCGGGGTCGTCCTCTACGACACCGGCTTCTTCGAGGAAGCGGACATCGCGGAGATGCGCCTGGAGGAGCGCGCCGAGGAGAACGACTGGCACGTCTACCCGATGGACCTCCGGGACCTCGCCCGCGAACACGGCCGTGAGGTCATGCGGAACACGGCGGGCGTCGGCGCGACGGCCGCACTACTCGAACAGGACGCCAGCTACTTCGAGGAACTCGTCCGGGAGGCGATGTCCGGCGAGGTGATGGAGGCAAACCTCACCATCCTCGACGAGGCCTACGAACAGGCCAGTGACTTCGAGTTCAGCCACGACCTGCGTGTCCCGACGGGGAGTCACGAGACCGACCAGGCGCTGATGAGCGGGAGCAACGCCATCGCCTACGCCGCCCTGGACTCGGGCTGTCGGTTTATCGCCGGCTACCCGATGACCCCCTGGACGGACGTGTTCACGATCATGTCCCAGAATCTCTCTGAGTTCGGCGGCGTCGCCGAGCAGGTCGAAGACGAGATCGCCGCCGCCTCGCTGGCCATCGGCGCCTCCCACGCCGGGGTGAAGGCGATGTCGGGCTCCTCCGGCGGCGGATTCGCGCTGATGAGCGAGCCGCTGGGGCTGGCGGAGATGACCGAGACACCGCTTGTCCTGGTGGAGGCGATGCGGGCCGGCCCGTCGACGGGGATGCCCACGAAGACCGAGCAGGCGGACTTAGAGCACGTCCTCTACACCAGCCAGGGCGACTCAAACCGCGTGGTCTTTGCCCCGGGCAACCTGGAGGAGGCCTACGAGCAGACCCGGACGGCCTTCCGGGTCGCCTACGACTACCAGGTCCCGGCGATACTCCTGTACGACCAGAAACTCGGCGGCGAGATGCGCAACGTCGACGTCGAATTCTTCGACCGCGAACCCGACCCGTCGCTGGGCGCGACCCTGACAGAGGCGGAGATCAGCGAGGCCGCCCACCACGAGTCCGGCAAGTTCGAGCGCTACCGCCACGACCCCGACGACGGCGTCAGCCCGCGCTCGGTCCCCGGTCAGGCCGGCGGCCGGTTTCTGGCGTCGGGCAACGAGCACAACGCCGTTGGCCACATCAGCGAGGACCCCGACAACCGGAAGGCACAGATGGACCGTCGGGTGCGGAAGCTCGAGCGGGTCCGCGCGGAACTCGACGACAGCGAGCACAGCCACCAGACCCACCACGGCCCGGCGGACGCGGAGTACGGCATGCTCGTCTGGGGGAGTCAACAGGACACCGTCTTCGAGGCTGTCGACCGGCTGAACGCGGCCGGTCACGAGGTGAAGGCACTCGGGGTCAGTGACATGCTGCCCTACCCCGAGACGGAGGTTCGGGGGTTCCTAGAGAGCGTCCGGGAGTGTGTCGTCGTCGAGATGAACGCAACCGGACAGTTCCGCGGGCTGACCCAGAAGGAGCTTGGCCAGTACGGCAAGAAGCTGGCCAGCCTGCTGAAATACGACGGGGAAGCGTTCGAGCCCGGCGAGGTTGTCGAGGGCTTCGAGTCGAGCATCGACGGCGGCCAGCCGGCCGCCGGCAACATGCGGTTTGTCCCAGCGGCAGGTGACTGATATGAGTACATTCACAGCGATCGGCGAGGACCGCGAGATAGACCAGGAGGAGTTCACACCCGGGGTAGAGCCACAGGCGACGTGGTGTCCCGGGTGTGGTGACTTTGGCGTGCTGAAGGCGCTGAAAGGTGCCATGCCCGAGGTGGGCCGTACCCCCGACGAGACGCTGCTGGTGACGGGGATCGGCTGCTCGGGCAAACTCTCCTCGTACTTCGAGAGCTACGGGTTTCACAGCATCCACGGCCGGGCGCTGCCGGTCGCACGCGCCGCCAAGCTCGCCAACCCGGGGCTGGAGGTGGTCGCGGCAGGGGGTGACGGCGACGGCTACGGCATCGGCGGGAACCACTTCATGCACACCGCCCGCGAGAACCACGACATGACTTACATCGTCTTCAACAACGAGATCTTCGGGCTGACGAAGGGGCAGACCTCCCCCACGAGCCCGAAGGGTCACAAGTCAAAGACCCAGCCCCACGGCTCCGCAAAGGACCCTGTTCGGCCGATGTCGCTGTCGCTGGCGTCGGGGGCCTCCTACGTCGCCCGGACGGCAGCCGTCAACCCACGACAGGCCCAGGAGGTCCTGGTCGAGGCCATCCAGCACGACGGGTTTGCCCACATCGACTTCCTGACCCAGTGTCCCACCTGGAACAAGGACGCAAAGGAGTACGTCCCGTACACCGACATCCAGGACAGCGACGACTTCGACTTCGACACCGGTGACCGCCGCGAGGCCGCCGAGGCGATGTACGAGGCGGAGTCCCGGCTCTACGAAGGCGAGGTGCTGACCGGGCGGTTCTACCACGACCCCGACCGCCCCTCCTACGGCGAGGAGAAACGGGCCCAGGGTGATGTCCCCGAGGAACCCGTCGCCGAGCGGTACTTCGAAGACGGGGAGTGGGAGCGGGCGGCCGACACGCTCATCGACCGCCACACCTGAGCCGTGCCTGTCAGCGCAGCCCGGCCCCCGCTCCGGTCGGGTTGACCCGCCGGGCACCGTACCGAGGCTCAGTTTTCGGGTTCGGAAGGTATTTTTTCACGGACGGTAAAGAACAGTGTATGAGTACCGAAGCGACGGAGAAACAGATCCTCTCCGTGCTGGAGGACGACGCCCAGGCCTCCTACGCCGAGATCGCCGAACGGGCGGGTGTCTCCAAGCCGACGGTCAGGAAATACATCCGGAAACTGGAGGAGGAGGAGGTCATCGTTGGTTACTCCGCGGACATCGACCCGAAGAAGCTGTCGGGCCAGTCTATCGCCATCGTCGGGGTCGATGTCGAGAGTGAGCGCTACGTCGAGGTGACCAACGCACTCAGGGGACTCGATGCGGTCGAGGCACTCTACACCTCCAGCGGCGACCACATGCTGATGGCGGAGGTACGGGCGGGCGACGGCGACGAACTCGGGGAGATCATCAACCAACAGCTCACGAGCATCGAGGGTGTCGTGGCCTCCCACCCGTCCTTTCTGCAGGAACGGCTGAAGTGAGCGCGACCTTTTAGCGTCGGCGGACCTCACCGGAGATATGGATACGTGGGTGGTACTGGGGAGCGGAGCGCCGGCCCGCTCGCTCGGGCGAGCAATGGCCGACCGGGGTGGAGGGCGGACAGTACACGTCCTCACGCCGCAGGGGGGGACCGCGGACGCTGCCCGCGAGGCCGGCGCCTCGGCAACCGTGGCGGCCCCCGACGACCGGAGCGCACTCGCGGCTATCGAGCGTGTCGGGGGTGTGGTCGTCGCGACGCCGGACCCCGACGACGCCCTCGTGAACCTGCGCGCGGCACGGGCCGTCTACCCGGACACGGTGTTGGTCGCGTACCTCGACAGCAACGGGCGCGGCGACGACCGGTGGGCGGCTGTCGCCGACGCCGCGGACCGGGTGGTCGACCCCACCGAGGCCACGGTCGACTACCTGCTGGGACGGGTCACCGAACGGGGGATGCGAGAGCGCCAACTCAGGCGGGTGCTCCAGGGGATCGACCGACTGGCTATCGTCACCCACGACAACCCCGACCCGGACGCCATCGCGAGCGCGGTTGCACTCCGGCGAACCGCGGCCGCCAGCGGCTGTGAGGTTGGTGTCTACTACTACGGCGCGATCGGTCACCAGGAGAACCGCGCGCTGGTGAACCTGCTTGAGTTCGACCTGACGAGTCTCGAACCGGGCGTCGAACCCGGCGCCGACGGGATTGCGCTCGTCGACCACTCCCGGCCGGGTGTCAACGACGGGCTTCCCGAAACGACCGATGTCGACATCGTCATCGACCACCACCCCCCGCGCGGCCCCGTCGAGGGCCGGTTTGTCGACCTCCGGAGCGAGGCCGGGGCCACGAGCACACTACTGGTCGACTATCTCAACCACTTTGGAATGACCCCGGCGACCGACCTGGCGACGGGTCTCCTCTTCGGGATCCGGACCGATACCCGCGAGTTCAGACGGGGGGTGTCGGCAATGGACTTCGAGGCTGCCGCGTGGCTGTTGCCCGAGGCCGACCTGGGGACACTGGAGCGGGTCGGGTCACCGAGTATCGGCCCGGAGACCTTCGCGGTCATCGCGGCCGCGGTCCGTAACCGCCGCGAGGAGGGGGACGTGTTGCTCAGCTGTGTCGGGCAGTTGACCGACCGGGACGCCCTGGCCCAGGCCGCCGACCGCCTGATTGACATGGAAGGGGTCGCTACGACAGTGGTCTACGGCGTCATATCGGGGACGATCCACATCTCGGCGCGGTCCCGCGACGCGGCGTTCGACCTCGGGGAGGTGCTGCGGGAGGCCTTTGGCCGTGTCGGGAGTGCCGGCGGCCACGCCGATATGGCAGGCGCACAGGTCACGCTCGGCGTCCTCGATGCCGCCGAGGACCGGGAGTCACTGGTTGCGGTCGTCGAGACATTTGTCACCAGCCGTTTTCTCGACGCCGTCGAGACCGCCGCCGGCCCGCCGACCCCGAACACCGTCCCGGCAGCGGACCTCGTGGACCGGTATCTACTGTGGGAGGGTGACGGTGGGAGTGTGAGCGACGGCGGACAGGAGAGGGCAGACACCGACGAACCTGTGGACGCAGACCGCGACGAGCCGGGTGACGACGAGTCCGCGTCCGACGGCCGGGACTGAGCGTGGAGCCGGGGGACTTTTTTCCCGGCCACTCCTGAGGGTGAATGATGACAGACGAGGGAACACCGACTGTCGGTGACTATATGACCCGGGATGTGGAGACGGTCTCCCCGGACGCGACGGTGGCTGACGTTGCCCGCCGGATCGCCGAGAGCAAGGAACACAGTGGGTTCCCTGTCTGTAACGGCCGCCACGTCGAGGGGTTCGTCAACGCCCGTGACCTCCTGCTCGAACCCGAGCACGTCCCCGTCTTTCAGGTGATGACCACCGACCTTCTGGTCGCCCACCCGGACATGGAGGTCGACGACGCGGCCCGGGTGATCCTCCGGTCCGGCATCCAGCGTCTCCCCGTTGTCGACGACGCGGGCAATCTCGTCGGGATCATCTCGAACGCCGACGTGATCCGCAGCCAGATCGAGCGCGCGACCCCCGGCAAAGTCGAGAAACTCCGGGAGACCCTGGAGAATATCCACGACATCGAGACCCGCCAGGAGCGCCGGGACGTCCGACTGGCCGACCTCACACCGACCCAGGGGAAGGTCTACGCCGACGAACTGGAGGGGCGCCGGTACGAACTCGAACGGGGGCTCGCGGAGCCGGTCGTGGTCATCGACACCGGCACCGACCTCCTGCTCGCGGACGGCCATCACCGCGTGAAGGCCGCCGGCCGGCTGGCTATCGAGGAGATGGACGCCTACGTGATCGTCATCGACGAGCCCGTCGACCTGGGGATGGTCAAGACCGCCGAGAAGGAACAACTGGAGTCGATCGACGACATCGATGCCGTCGACTACGCCCACCACCCGCTGGTCGAGACGACCGAGCGACTCCGACAGCACAACAGCTAACCGCGGCGTCCGACGAAGCGACGTCCCCGAAACTCTTAGTCCCGGGGTGCAAAAGAGTGACATATGTACGATGAGAAAGAATTGGATGCGATCCGCTCCACCAAGGAGGCGTGGGAGGAGGAGACCCTCGACCCGGTGCTCGACGCCTACGGCGAGCGACAGGACCGGTTCGCAACGGTTTCGAACCACGAACTCGACCGGCTCTACACCCCGGAGGACGTCGCGGACACCGACTACGAGGAGGAGCTTGGCTACCCGGGTGAACCCCCCTACACCCGCGGGGTGTACCCGACGATGTACCGCGGCCGGACCTGGACGATGCGCCAGTTCGCCGGTTACGGCACCGCCGAGGAGACGAACGAGCGGTTTCACTACCTGATAGAGGAGGGCCAGACCGGGCTCTCGACGGCCTTCGACATGCCGACGCTGATGGGGCTCGACTCCGACGACCGGATGAGTGACGGGGAGGTCGGCAAGGAGGGCGTGGCCGTCGACACCATCGACGACATGGCCCGGCTGTTCGACGGGATCGACCTCGGGGAGGTCTCCACCTCCTTCACGATCAACCCCAGCGCGCCGGTCATCTACGCGATGTACGTCGCGCTGGCCGACAAGCAGGGTGTCCCCCGCGAGCAGGTCAACGGGACACTCCAGAACGATATGTTCAAGGAGTTCATCGCACAGAAGGAGTGGGTCATCCCGCCGGAACCCTCGCTGCGGCTGGTGACCGACGTTATCGAGTTTGCCGTCGACCAGACGCCGAAGTTCAGCCCTGTCTCCGTCTCGGGCTACCACATCCGCGAGGCCGGTTCCACCGCCGCTCAGGAGCTGGCCTTTACCCTCGCCGACGGGCTGGGGTACGTCGAGGACTGTCTGGACCGTGGGATGGATATCGACGAGTTCGGCCCCACGCTGTCCTTTTTCTTCAACTCCCACAACGACCTGCTGGAGGAGGTGGCGAAGTTCCGCGCCGGACGGCGGCTGTGGGCCCGCCTGACCGACGAGTGGTACGACGCCGGCGAGCAGGCCCAGCAGATGAAGTTCCACACCCAGACGGCGGGCCAGTCACTGACCGCCCAACAGCCCCTGAACAACATTGTCCGCGTGACGATCCAGGCGCTGGCGGGTGTTCTCGGCGGGACCCAGAGCCTCCACACAAACAGCTACGACGAGGCGCTGGCCCTGCCAAGCGAGGAGGCCGTCCGGGTCGCGCTGCGCACCCAGCAGATCCTCGCCGAGGAGTCCGGCGTGGCCGACGTCGTGGACCCGCTGGGCGGGAGTTTCGCCGTCGAGAAGCTGACCGACGAGATGGAGGCCGAGGCCCGCGAGTATATCGAGGAGATCAAAGGTATGGGCGACGGGTCGGTCCGGGACGGCATCCTCCGCGGTATCGACGACGGCTACTTCGAGCGGGAGATCCAGGACGCGTCCTACGAGTACCAGCAACGCGTCGAGCGCGGCGAGGAGGTGGTCGTCGGCGTCAACGAGTACACAATCGAGGAGGACACCCGGCCGGAGACGATGTCGGTCGACACGGAGACCCAGAACCGCCAGCGCGAGCGGTTGGCCCGCACGAAGGAGAAACGCGACGAACGGGCCGTCGAAACCGCGCTCGACGGGGTCCGGGCGGCGACCCGTGAGGGCGACAACGTCATTCCGGCCGTCATCGAGGCGGTCAAAGCAAAGGCAACGGTCCAGGAGGTTATGACCGTCTTTGCGGACCACTACGGCAGCTACGGCGGCGGGTTCTGAACGGGTATCAGGCGTCGTCCTCGCTGTCGACGGCCGCGGTGTCGTACCGCTCTGCGACATAGCTCACGCCTACCAGGAGCACGCCAAGGACAAGCGCGACCGTGACCATGCCGTACAGTGCCACCCCTCCGGGGGTCGGCGGGAGCGAGATAACGCCGAGTAGCCGCGGGTTGAGGTCCTGCGGGCGCGCAAGCCCGATGATATAGCCGAACACGCCGGTGACCGCGATGAGGCCAACGTAAATGAGGACGACAAAGCGCTTGCCACCCCAGACGGAGGGTTCGGCCGCTGTCTCGGGCGTAGCCTCCGAATCAGCCTCGGTTCCGGCCTCAGCCTCTGACATACCACACTTTTGCCGTCCAGACGAATAGCCTTTACACATTCCCCGCCAACGTGCCGGTATGACGGAAAAGGACCTCCTCTTTCTCGTCTTGGCCGGCGTGGCGGCCATGATGTTCGTCACGGGTCTGGTGCTCATCGCCACCGGCTGACAGCCGGGAGTGTCCTGTACGGAACCAGTGACAGACCTGTGTAGGGGGAAGCGCAGAGACGAGGTCGTGTCAGGCCCCGTCGCCTGCGGCACCCGCTGTCTCGTTGCCGTCCGTGGGCTCCTCGCCGTCCGCGGTGACCGTCTCGCCGCCGTCGGAGCGAAGGTCCGCGGATGCGCCCTCCTCACCGGCGGAGCCGCCGTCGGTGACGGCCGTGGTGAGACGGTCATCGTGCCACTGGTACTCCTTGTCGATCATCCCGCTCTCCTTCAGGTTCCACGGGTCGCCGTCGTCGACCTCCGGCGCCTCGAGCCACGAGGAGATAAAGTTCCAGAAGAAGATCAGCTGGCCGGCAAAGAGGATGAAGGCGCCGACCGAGGCCGTCTGGTGAAACAGCGTGATGAGGTCGAGTGGGGCGCCCGCGACGGTGAGCTCGTAGGTGGCGTACCGGCGGGTCATTCCCAGGTAGCCCAACACGAGCATCGCAAAGAAGGTCACGTTCGTCCCGACCATGGACAGCCAGAAGTGCCACTTGCCGAGCTTGCGCTGGTACATCTTCCCGGTGAAGATCGGGTACCAGTAGTAGATGCCGGCAAAGACGGCGAAGGCGATCGCCCCCATAACGATGTAGTGGAAGTGACCGACGACGTAGTAGGTGTCGTGTAACACCTCGTCGACGGGGACGGCGGCCAGGAAGACCCCGGTGATCCCGCCGATAATGAAGTTGGCGACGAAGCCGATACAGAACAGCATCGGGGTCGTCAGCCGGACCCGCCCGTTCCACATCGTCGTGATCCAGTTGAACGTCTTGACCGCACTAGGAACGGCAATAGCGAGCGAGACAGCCATGAACGAGGCCCGAAGCCGGGGGTCCATCCCGGTCGAAAACATGTGGTGGGCCCAGACACCAAAGGAGAGCACGCCGATGGCAAGCGTCGAGTAGACGACGAACTTGAAGCCAAAGAGCTTGCGACCGGCGAACTTCGGAAGAATGAGACTCACGAGCCCCATCGGCGGGAGCACGAGGATGTACACCTCCGGGTGCCCGAAGAACCAGAACAGGTGTTGCCACAGCATCGTGCCGCCGTTCTCGACGGCAAAGAACATCGTGCCGAGGTTACGGTCCATCAGGAGCATCACGAGTGCACTCCCCAGAAGCGGGAACGCGAACAGAATCAGCGCCGACTGGGTCAGGATGGTCCACGAGAAGATGTCGAGATTGGCCCAGTTGACGTCGTCACCGCGCTCGGTAAAGATGGTGGCGATAAAGTTGATGGCCCCCATGGTCGCGGAGACGCCGGTGAGGTGCAGGCCCAGAAGCATCAGGTCGACACCCGCGGTGGCCTGCTCGGCCGACAGTGGGGTGTACATCGTCCAGGAGGTCTGGGCAGCCTCGACGGCCCCGCCGGTCAGCGGTTCGAGGAAAAAGCCCGCCCAGATGAGGAGTGCACCCGGCGGAAGCAGCCAGAACGCGATGGCGTTGATCCGGGGGAAGGCCATGTCGTCGGCCCCGATCAACAGCGGGACAAAGTAGTTCGCGAAGGCCGCGATGATCGGCGTTCCGAACAGAAAGAGGAGGGTGATCCCGTGGGAGGTCAGCAGGGCGTTGTAGAAGCTGTTGCTGAACAGGGCACCCTCGGGCGACGTGAGGTGGATCCGCATCAGGAACGCCATCACGCCGCCGACCACCAGCGCGATGATGGCGTAGGTGCCGTACAGCATCCCGATGTCCTTGTGGTCGACTGTCGTGAGCCAGCGCATGATCCCACCGGGTTTCTCGCCGTGGGCGTATCCGGACTCCCCGGCGTGTCCGGCACCACCCCCGGCGAGCGGGGTGTACGACCGCCAGTCCTCGATGCGCGTCAGCAGCGCAACGATGGCGACCAGAAGCACCCCCATGAGGGCCGTCAATAGGAGTTGCTCTCCTGCCATAGATGGCTCTCGGGACTGGGGGGATATCAAAGGTTAGGTTCGCGGTTTCCGCCGCGGTCACGCCGTCCTGTCGGTGTCGGCCGCACCCTCGCCGTCGCTGTTACCCTCGACAGCCGTGCCGTCACCGGGTCCGCCCCCGTCCGGCCTCTCGCCGTCGGCGAGTTCGGCGGCGGGTTCGGACTCGAACTCGCCGGCGTCGGCCGCGCCGCCGAGTGCCTCCGACTCCTCCTCGCCCTCGAGTGTCGCGTCCGCCTCAGCCTCGTTCTCTGCGCGCGAGACTGCCGCGCCGGAGTAGTAGGTCAACACCGCCAGCCCGACAAACATGATACCGATGATCGAAAACTGGATAATCGAGACGAGACCGCCGAATCCGAATGGGTTGAAGACGAGATAGATGCCGATGAACAACAGGAGAATACCGAGCGGGATGAAGTTGACCGTGAGGTCGAGGAGGGTATCACGGTCGAACAGGTCCTCATCCATACCAGCCATTCGAGAAGGGGAGTAAAATAGCGTGTTGGTTTGTGCTCAGATAGGCTGGCGGCTGGCAACCTTTGCTGTCGTGCCGACCGCGGCGAGGATGGCACCCGAGATGGCGACCGCAAACCCACGGTAGGCAAAGCTGTTTGTGGGGTCGACCAGCCCGCCAACGGCAAGCGTCTCACCCCAGGTGGCGATGACGACCGCCCCCAGCAGGGCAAAGAGGGCGCCGATCGACACCATCGCGCGCCAGGACTGGGCGATATAGCCTGACTCCTGGAGGATCGCACCGGTGGTACCGCCAAAGAGGAGGAGCCCGACGACGGTAACCGAGAAAAAGCCCATAATAACGCCGAGTTCCGAGAGAACAAAGCCAAGCGCCACGAACAGCGGCCACGGACTCGCCTTCCGGTACTGCTCGCTGAGCCCGGGTTCGATATCCCGGTCGAGCTCGCCGTCGATGTCCTCGTCCATGGACAGAGAGACGGCCGGGACCGAGTTATGTCCGTCGCTTCCCCGCAAAGTATTTGTCCGGCATCGGGCTTGTACACGTCAATGAGCACACGCGTCGCGGACCGGGTCGACGGCTGGGAGCAGCGGTCCGTCTCCGACGGCTACCGCGGGCTCCAGGGCCTCGCTGACGCGGACTTCTCCGGCGTCGTACGGGCCGGCGGCGCCGAACTGTACATGACAAAAGGCACGATTATTGGGATTGAGGGCGGCACGGTCGAGGACTTCGAGAACGCCGACGGCACCAGCTACCGCGCACCCTCCCCTGCGCTCCCCCTGCTGGCGGTGATGCAGGGCCGGAGCGACGAGGTCCGCGCGAAGTACTACACCGAGGAGACGCCGATGTCCGAGGTCGACAGGACACTCTCCGACGGCGGGTTCACCGGCTACGTCGAGCTCTCGGAGAACGTCCTCAGCGGGGACTACTACCTCGTCTACCACCAGGGACACTCGATGAGCGTGGCCTTCGTCGGCAACAGCCAGCAGCTCGTCGACGGCGACGAGGCCTTCGAGACGGCCGATAACGAGGTTGGGATCTACGAGGTCCGGCCGGTGGATGTCACGGCTATCGGGATACCGGAGTCCGGGCCCGGCGGGGGAACCGTGGGGTCGGCCACCGACAGCCCGGAGGAACCGGACGGGCGGACCGGGACGGCAGGGCCCGAGCCGCTGACGGGCGACCCTGCCGGGACGGGGGCTGAGGCAGACACCCCGGCGGCGCCGGAGGAAGGGGTGACAGACGCCGAGCAGGCCGGGTCGGCGGACCAGTCAGGGACGGTCGACCATTCAGAGAGAGCAGCCACCGAGCCCTCGCCGGAGTCGTCGGAGGCCGGCCGGCGTGAGGCGGAGACCCCCGGTTCCGGGCGGGACGACACCGACCCGCTCGGGGAACCGACCGAACCCACGAACGGGACCCCTGCGGGTGACAGGGCGGAGCGCACACCACAGGAGGGGTCAAACCCCGACCGCGGAATACAGGAGACCACCGCCGAGCAGGGGGCCACCGGGCAGCACCGTAGCGGGGCGGAGACGAGCGACCCGACACCGGGTGGCGAGCCGGCGTCTCCCGACGACCACAGCGTGCGGTCGGACGATGGTCACGCGAGCGAGACGACCCCGCAACCGGGCACCGGCCCTACCGAGGTGGAGGCCGGTGAGGTGGACACGGACACAGCCGGCGGGGAATCCGGAGCAGAGGAGGGAGACGGGAACACAGGCGCGGCGTTGGAGACACGGGCTGTCCCGTCGCTGAGCCCGGCGCGGACGTCACCGGCGGAGGGCGGCGAGGAGGCGGCAGCCGAGGGGCAGTCGGACTTGGCCCGACAGACGGCGGCGGCAGACCGCTCCCCGACGGCTGCGACCGGTACAGAGCGGAGTACCGATGACGGGCAGTCGACGCCCGAGGGCGACACGGGTCCGACCGGCCCGGAGCAGACCGCAGCCGACCGGGACGAAGGGACGGTCACGGTCGACACCGGAGCGACGCAGGCAGCCGAGTCCGGGGAGGCCGGACACCTCCGCGAGCAACTCGAGAGCCGGACGGCCGAACTCGACAGGTTGGAGGCGGAACTCGCCGAGGAGCGCGAGCGCCGGGAGAGTCTGCAGGCGGAGGTAACCGGCCTCGAAGCGGAGCGTGACGAGTTGGCCACGGAGGTGGAGCGCCTGGAGACGGAGTTGGAGCGGGTAAAGGAGGAGTTCGGCGTCGTGACCGGGGCACAACAGCGGCTGAGCCCGGCGGAGGCCCTGGATGGGACAGACCTGTTCGTCCGGTACCGGTCGAAAAACGGGATGACGCTGACCGACGCCCACGGCGGCGAGGGGCGCCGCGAGGACCTGACCGAGAACCTCAGGCTGGAACAGCACACCCAGTTCGATGCCGGGGAGGTTGCCGTCGACGGGCAGGACTACGACACGTTCATCCGGAGCCGGGTCGAGTATCAGTTCGTCACCTGGCTGATAAGGGACCTGCTGTTCGAGGTCAGGGATACCGGCGGGGTCAACGGGTTGGGCGACCTCTACGACGCGCTGCCCGAGGTTGACCGGGCGGAACTGAGCGGCACGGTCGCGGTCAGATACACCGAGGACGGGGCCGAACAGCGGGAGCAGGAGACCTTCGATATCGTGTTGCGCGACCGGATGGGGGACCCGCTGTTCGTGGCGGACCTGAACAACTCCCGACAGGGCGCGACAGCAGGGATGATGGAGGGGCTCATCACCGCCGCCGAGCGGGTCGGGGGGACGAAGGACACCCTTGCAGGGGCGCTACTCGTGACGGAGAGTTTCTTCGAACCGGAGGCCCTGGAGACGGCCGCGGAGGCGACAAAAGGCGGGCTGTTGAGCAGGGACAAACGCAGGAGTTTCGTCAACCTGAGCAGAAAACGCGGGTACCACCTCTGTCTGGTCGAGGCGCGCAACCAGAACTTCCACCTCGCCGTGCCCGAACTTTAGCCCTCGACCTCGGCGACATCCTCGATTTTCATCCCCTCAAGCTTGTCGATGATGTGGTCGACCTTGCCGTCGAGGTCGTCGACAAACGTCTCGGTGTCCTCCGTCGTAATCGCACCCTGGCTCGACGGCTCGATTAGGTTTTCCTCCTCCAGGACGCGCAGCGAATAGCGGACCTTGTGGTGGGGATAGCCGGTCTCATTAGACATCTTGACAATCCCGATCGGCTCGTTTTCGATTACCATCCGCAACACCTGCAGATGGCGTTCCAGCATGTCGACTTCCTTCTCAAGACGGTCTATCATGGCAATTGTTAACTTGTGTTGACCGGATTTAAATCTTGCCGTCGTGGGACAGAAACTGCCGGAATCACCCGGCTACACCCGGCGGCGGCCGTATTCGGCATTGATATTAGACCTATCATGCACGGCTATATAAGCGCTGGTGTAGAGACAAAATGGGCGGACCGTAATCTGTTTATCAGCCACGCGGAAAGGCGGTGTAATGACCGTGACAATCGTCGGGGCACAGCTCGGCGACGAGGGAAAAGGCGGGGTCGTCGACCTGTTCGGCGAGGCCGCGGATGTCGTTGCCCGGTACCAGGGCGGTGACAACGCCGGCCACACCGTCGTCCAGGGTGGCGAGGAGTACAAGCTCTCGCTCGTCCCAAGCGGCGCTGTCCGGGGGAACGTGGGCATACTGGGCAACGGCTGCGTGGTCAACCCTCGGACACTGTTCGACGAACTCGACACGCTCCGCAAGCGCGGGCTCGAACCGGACGTCCGCGTCGCCGAGCGAGCGCACGTCATCTTTCCGTACCATCGTGTGCTCGACGGTATCGAGGAGGACGCGAAATCCGACGACGACCTCGCCGCCGGGACGACCGGCCGTGGGATTGGCCCGACCTACGAGGACAAGGCCGGCCGCCGCGGCGTCCGGGTCGGTGACCTGATGAGCCACGAGACCCTCCGCTCACGCCTGGAGTACGTGGTTCCACAGAAACGGGCCTTCCTCGAGGACGTCTACGGGGTCTCCATCGAGGACCACGACGAGGTGGACGCCGATGCCTTCGATATCGAGGCGCTCTATCAGCAGTACCGGGCGTTTGGCGAGCGGCTCGAGGCGGAGGGGATGACGGTCAACTGTGGGGAGTTTCTCGCCACCCGGCTCGAGGCGGGTGACGACCTGATGTTCGAGGGTGCGCAGGGCACGTCCATCGACATCGACCACGGTGTCTATCCGTACGTCACCTCTTCGAACCCCACAGCCGGCGGCGCGACCGTCGGCACCGGCCTCGGGCCGGGTGTCGTCGGTGACGGCGAGGTCGTCGGTATCGTCAAAGCATACCTCTCGCGGGTTGGCACCGGGCCGCTCCCGACCGAACTCGGCGCCGTCGATGACCAGACCCCCGACGACGGTGGCCGACCGGGGGAGGCGGACCTCGCCGCGTATATCCGGGACGAGGGCGGCGAGTACGGCACCGTCACCGGTCGCCCCCGTCGTGTCGGGTGGCTCGACATCCCGATGCTCCGCCACGCCGCCCGAGCGAGCGGGTTCACCGGGCTCGCGGTCAACCATATCGACGTTCTGGGCGGCCTCGACGAGGTGCGGGTCGGCCACTCCTACACCCTCGACGGCGAGGAACTGCTGACGATGCCGCCGACGACGGAGCGGTGGGCCGACTGTGAGGCGAACTTTCGGACCTTCGAGGGGTGGGACGACGCCGACTGGACCGCTGTCGCCGAGGACGGATACGAGGCTGTTCCCGGAAACGCCCGCACCTATCTGGAGTATATCGAGGCGGAGCTCGACACCCCGGTCTACGCCGTCGGTGTCGGGCCGGACCGGTCGGCGACGGTCGTCCGGGAGTCGCCCTGGGAGTGACCGGCGGGAACCCCAACCGCTTTTTACCGCTCCCCCCTCAGTACCGGTATGAACAAAGACCTGCTCGACATCCTCTGTTGCCCGCTCGACAAGGAGGAGTTCGAACTCGAGGCGACAGAGACCGACGGCGACGAGATTCTTGTGGGGGAACTGGTCTGCACGGAGTGCGGGGAGCAGTACCCGATCGAGGACGGTATTCCGAACCTCCTGCCACCGGATATGCGCGACGAGGCGGCGGCCTGAACCTTTTTGCCCGCGCCACGTCGAGATTCGGCCGTGCCCGACGAGTTGGCGGTTCAGATCGGCCGCGAGAAACGCCACGCGGTCGAGGCACCGGCCGGCTTCGAGACTGAGGGCTCGTTCGACGTCAGGCTGGTCAACCACGGCACCTCCCTGCACGTCCACCTCCACCTCGACGACAGGCTCTCCGAGGTGGCCCGGATGGACGCCACGAACCACTACGTCGAAAGCGACGCAGAGAAGACTGTCCGCATCGAGGTCGCGGCGGGCCGTGAGGAGGATGCGGCCGGGAGGCTCAGGGTCGTCTCCGCCTATGGCGCAGAGACCGGGTGTGTAGACATCGAGGTCCTGACGCCCACGGAGGCCGGCGGAGGCGTCGCGGTCGACGAGTCACTCGGGAGACCACCCCCTGACCCCGACCCGGAACCGGGGGGGCTCGGCTTCGGTACCCGGTCTCAACTCCTCGTTGGCGCGTTCAGCCTGGTCGCACTCGCCATCGCCGGCGCGAGTGTCGCTGTCAGCGCGAGCCCCGTCGTGACCGTCGGTGCGCTTGCCGTCGTTGCCGGCGTCGCCGTCGCGGCAGTCCTGTTGCTCGGGTAGCTACCGGCAGGCCCAGAGCCCGCGGCCCGCAGCCTGTGCCTGGTTTTCGACAGTCGCGAACTCGTCCCGGCGCTGAAAGGTCGTGTCGTACAGGCGGGCGTGCCCGCGAGCCAGCAGCACACGGCTCAACGACTCGTTGTCGACGGTCACGTCGGCCAACAGCCGGCCGTAGGACCCCCGCCGGTCCGCTGTCGGGTCGGTCCGGACCCGCACCGTCCCGCCGGCGAGCAACTCCTCGGCAGCGGCCGTCGCGTTCTCACCTGCCGTCCGGAGACACGCCCGACCCACCAGAGTGTCCGGAATACCCTCGAACTCTGCGGGGTCGTTCTCGGCGCTGGTCTCGGGAGCATCGACGCCGAGCAGCCGGACGGTCTCGGTCCCCCCGTCGGGCATCCGGACGTCGAGTGTGTCGGCGTCGACCACCTCGACGACTGTGACCTCGTGGTCCACGGCAGGGGCCGTTCCGTCGGGCTCGGACGCAGCGGGGAGCCAGGTACACCCGGACAGGAGCAGGGCCGTGACCAGCGCGAGTAGCCCGGCGGTGATGTATGCCCTCACGACCCGGACTGTGTCGGGCGCAACAGCGCGGTGGCCGCCCGGAGGCTGCTACGCTCGATGTAGGCGATAAACAGCAGGATAAGCAGGCTGTTGAGAATCAACACGCCGATGTTCGAGATGCCTGGCGACCCGGTCTGGAGCGACTGGAGGACGGCGTAACCAAACACCGCGAGTTCGGCCGCCGCCACAGCGAGAATGCCACCGGCCAGGAGCGTGGAGTCCGGCCGCTCACCCGAGGGGCCGTCGTGGTAGACAAAGCGGACAAAGGCGACGACGGCAAGCAGCGCATTCACCGCGAGCGAGCCGAGCAGGATGACTCCGATGGTCATACTAGTATGCAGGGTTCGGTCGTGTATAAACGTTCTACGCGAGGACGAACCGAGCGCCCGTCGCGCCCACAGAACAATCAGATGTCGTAGTCCGGACCGGTGCCGACCGTGGCGGCGTCGAAGGGAGCAACGCGACTGCTCACATCC
>JBLGCN010000003.1:0-23105 GCA_047617405.1 Natronomonas sp. | reverse complement strand
AGCCATCTTCGCATTTACAATGCAATGCCCTGTTACATATAAGGGCATCGAATTGGAACGCGCCGAAACCGACCGGCGTCGCGTCGACACCGCGGAGCGCGGGCGAGTCGTTCTCACTTAAACGTCCCAGGGTGACGTGCCGTTCGTCTCCGGATTGGCTGTTGCGTCCATGCCAGAGGATTCGGCGGTATAAGCCCATCGGAGCTGAGGCGCCGTGTGGTCGTATCGCGTGGCAGGGGAGCGGCCGGTCATCCCCCGCGTCGCGCAGCCGGTCCGGCCGGGTGGAGCCACGTACCGGTGTGTACGGGACAAGGTAGGAGACGCTGTCGAAAAAACGTCCGGGGCTGGCGACTCAGATCTCGTCGAGGTGCTCGACGCCCTGTTTGGAGACGTTGCCTTTCGTTATCTCCCCGGGCATCCAGTCGGGGCTGTCGTCAGGTGCCTCCTCCTCCCAGGCCCAACCCTCGTAGATGTGGACCTTGTGGGTGCCCTTCTCCCGGAGCCGGAGTTCCTCCGGGTCGGCCTCGTCCTCGGAGCCGGCCGGGGTGAGCCGCCGAGCCGCCTTCAGTGCCGCCTGCCGGGGTGTCCCGCCCGAGAAGACACTGCTCTCTTCGCCGTTGCCCTGTCGGAGCGCAAAGTTGCGCTTGTCATTGTCGCTTGCCATGGATTTCACCGCTCCATGCCAACCCAACACAGGTCCCACCATAAAGATACCCCCAATTCCGCCGCCGTCTGCGAGTATCTTTATATCCCGCTTCGGACCAAACGGGCAGTTTCGGTCGGAGACGACACGCCGGCGGAGACACAGCCGCCGTATCCCCCGCCGCTCAACCGGCCAACCGACAGGTCTGTGGCACAGTAAACTTAAGTGTATCCTCCAGTCAACCCCTGAACAGGATAGCTTGATGGTGCGAAAGAAGAAACTCAGCCCGAGTGGGGCCAAAGACGACGACGGCGAGTACCACAACGTACACGTCAATCTCCACGAGGACGAACTCGCCGTTGCCGGGATGGATATCGGTGATGAGGTGTTTGTCCGCGTCCGCGACAACAAGATCATTATTCAAAAGGCTGACCAGGACGACGTCGAACACGAGTTCTAAATGGACGTGTACGCCGCCGCCAGACCGCTCCTGTTCTCGTTGCCGGCCGAGACCGCCCACCGGGCTGTCCACCGGCTGCTCCGAACAGCCCAACAGACACCGCTCCAACGGGCACTTGCCGCCCGCTACACTGTCACCGACGACCGCCTCCACACCGAGGCGTTCGGCCAGCACTTTCCGAACCCGGTGGGCGTGGCCGCCGGCTTCGACAAGAACGCCCACCTGCCACCCGCCCTGCAGGCGCTTGGCTTTGGGTTCGTTGAGGTCGGGGGTGTCACCGCACAGCCACAGACGGGAAACGGTCGCCCGCGGCTGTTCCGCCTGCGCGAGGACGAGGCGCTTGTCAACCGGATGGGGCTGAACAACGACGGGGCCGACGCTGTCGGCGACCGCCTGACCGCGCTGGAGGCAGACGTTCCCGTCGGCGTAAATATCGCCAAGAGCGAGCACGTCTCCCGCGAGCGCGCGCCCGGTGACTACCGCGAGACGTACGAGCAGGTGACCGCAGCCGACTTCTTCGTGGTGAACGTCTCCTGTCCGAACTCACAGGGCTTTGCGGAGCTCCAGAACCGGGCGGCGATGGCCGACATCTTCGCCGAGTTGGTCGACGCGGGCGCCAGCCCTCTGCTGGTGAAGCTCTCGCCGGACCTGCCCGAACCCGCCGTTGCCGACGCGCTAGAGCTGGTTGCAGAGTTCGACCTCGACGGGGTCGTCACCACCAACACCTCCACCGACCGCCCCGACTCGCTGCGCTCGCACAACAGCGACGAGCAGGGTGGCCTCTCCGGCAAACCCATCGCGGACCGGGCAACAGCGATGGTTCGGTTCGTCGCCGAGCGCGTCGACGTTCCCGTTGTCGGTGTCGGCGGCGTCGCCACCGCCGAGGACGCCTACGAGAAGATCCGTGCGGGCGCAAGCGTCGTCCAGCTGTACACTTCCCTGGTCTACGAGGGTCCCTCCGTCGCCCGCGACATCAACCGCGGCCTACTGGAGCTCATAGAACGGGACGGCTTTGACGCCGTCGACGAGGCCGTCGGCGCCGACCTCTGAGCGCCGGAGAGCGACCAGCCCGCGCCCGGAGACCACGTAGACTGTCCTGTCAAGCACCGCCGCCGTAGCAGACGGTGCTGTCGGTGAAGGGTATGGGGCGTCGTGTCCGGACACAAGGGACCAGTTCTGTAGATGATGTCGTGGGAAATCGACGGGTCACGTCCCCGTGCCTACGACAGCGCATCCAGTTCGAGTTCGAAGGCAGCTACCGGCACCGCCAGGTCGTGTTCCACGAGGACGGCCGGGTGGACCTCGCCGATGACCCCGGCGGAGTCGCCGTCGAGGACGACCTCGGCGGCGCGGCCGTGAATAAAGCTCGGGTGGTCGGTCGCCGGCGTCTCGAGTGTCTTCCCGAAGGCCGTCGCGAGCGCCTGAAGCCGGGCTTTCGCGTCCTCGTAGGAGACGTCTGTGCGCGCGAGGGCGGCCGCGACGGTCCGGCGCTCGGCCGCGCCCGTGTTCGCGCCCTCGTCGACCGCGGCCGCGAGGCCGACCTCGGCCAGGTCCTGTGGGTACGAGCGGTGGGTGTTGTTCTCGAGCACCATCATGAGCGAGGGCAGCGCCCACGTCCGCAGGATGGTGTAGTCCTCACTGTAGGGCTCGCGGATGGTCACAGGCTCGCCAGCACCCACACAGTCGTCGTCCGGGCCGACACGCATCCGCTCGAAGTTCTCGGCCTCGTTTATCATGTGGAAGTTGAGCAGGTCCTCAAAGCCCAGTCCCACGAGGGCGTCCCGGGCCGCGTCCTCGAGTTGGGAGCGGTCGTGGCGCCCGCCGACCGTCGAGACGTCGGGGTAGCGGGGCTCGAGTTCGTTGAACCCGTAGGCCCGCCCGATATCGTCGATGATGTCGAGCGGATGGAGCGCGTCCACCCGGTACGGCGGGACGGCCACCTCGTAGGCCGATTCGCCCGCGACGGTCGTCGGCTCGGCGTCCAGCCCTGCCCGCTCGGCGCAGTCGACGACCGCCTCCTCCTCGAGGTCGACGCCGAGGGTCTCCTCCACGCGGTCGTGGGTGACAGTCTTTGTCTTTGTCGAGAGGTCCGGCCGGTCGAGCGTCCGACCGGCGTACTCGCCGGGGGCGTCGTCGGCGTACTCCACGGCGACGCGCTCGACCTGTGCGCCGCGGGCCGACAGCGCGTAACAGACGATGTTGAGCATCCGGTCGACCGTCCACTGGTCGGTGCCGGTCATCTCGACCAGCAGGTCCCGCGACTCGGTGGAGACCTCGGTCCGGCGGCCGTTGATCACCGGGGGAAACGAGAACAGTCCGATGCCGTCGTAGATTGCGGGATACCGGTCGAAGTCACTCACGAGGTCCGCGTAGGTCCCGCCGACAGGGTGGTCGGTCAACACCTCCGCGGGCGTCATGTCCGTGTCGGCGTCCAGCGGGACAAACCGCTCGTCGTCGGGGTCAACGCCGGTGTACCGGATGCGTTTGCCCGTGTCGCCGCGGGCCTCGTCGGTCGCGGCGTCTCGCAGGTCGGCTCCCTCACCGGGTGGCTGTTCCGAGGCGCTGCGCGCCTCGTCTCCCTTCAGCATGATGAGGTCGTGGACCCCGATGGCGCCCTTCGCGCGCTGGCGACCGACCGTGGCGTGAAGCTTCTCCTGGAGCTGGATCAGCGACTCCAGTGAGCCCTCGGTGAAGTCGACATCGCGGATGACAGCGCCGGTGACGTAGGGCCGGCCCGGCGGCTGGTCCTCCACACGGACGGTCCACTCGGGGTCGTTGGTCGAGGGGACGTAGACGCCACGGTCGTCGCCGTAGTGGTACCGCAGCGACCGGGCCACCCCCTCGACCGAGAGCCGGTCGAGCCGGTCGGGGGCAAACTCCAGTTGCATCTCCTCGTCGTCGGTCCAGCCCTCGAACTCCAGCCCGAGGTCGAACAGGTCTGCCCGGAGGTCGTCGTCGGTCTTCTCGTCGTGACCCGTGAGTTCGCGGAGGTCGTCGGGGTCGATATCCACGACAGGCATCAGTGCATCACCTCCACGTTCCGCAGCAGGTCGAGGTCACACAGCGTCCCGTGGACGTCGCGGATGTCCTCGAAGCCGTAGATCAGCATCAACAGCCGCTCCAGGGACAGCCCCCACGCCATCACGTCCGCGTCCACGCCCAGGGGCTCGGTCACCTCGTCCCGGAAGACCCCGGAGTTGCCGACCTCCACGAGGTCGCCGGTCTCGGGGTGGGTGCCAAACAGCTCGAAGCTCGGCTCCGTGTACGGGTTGTAGTGGGGCTTGAACTCCAGGTCGGTGATCCCGAACTGGTCGTAGAACTCCTCGAAGGTGCCCATCAGGTCCCGGACGGAGAGGGTCTCGGCCATCACCCACCCCTCGATCTGGAAGAACTCGAGCAGGTGGGTCGGGTCCAGCGTGTCGTTTCGGTAGACCTTCTCGACGCTGAAGTACCGCTCGGGGGGTTCGAGGTCGCCCTCCTGGTGGCCCGAGAGATACCGCATCGACAGCGAGGTAGTGTGGCCACGCAGGTCGAGCGACGCCGCGGTCTCGACCCCCCAGGGGGAGTGGTAGCCCTCGCCGTCCTCGCCGACACCCTCGAGGTGGGCCGAGCGGACCCGGTCGACGAGGTCGTCGGGTAGCTCGCGGACCTCGTCGGGTTGTGCCAGCGCGAACTGGTCCCAGTGGGTCCGGGCGGGGTGGTCCTGTGGCATGAACAGACAGTCGTTGATCCAGAACTGGGCGTCGACGTGTGGCCCTTCCATCTCCTCGAAGCCCATCCCGACGAGCACGTCTTTCACGCGGTTTGCGGTCTGGCGGAGGATATGCTCGCGGCCGCCGCGGGCGGGCTCGGCGTCGGCCTCGACGTTGTACTCCGCAAAGTCGACCTCCGCCCACTCGCCGCTCGTGAGCAGCTCGGGCGTGACCCGGTCGACACGCTCGACGGCCTCGACGCCGCCCATCAGCGCGGTCACCCCTTCGTCGGTCAGCCGAACCAGCCGGGTCGTCCGTTCGGTTCGCTCGAGCAGGTCGCGGCGCTCCAGTCGGCTCAGCGTCGCCTCCTCGGCGTCGCTCGTCTCTCCGGCGGCAATGGCCACAAGCGCAGCCCGCTCGGCGTCGGCGTCCGGGTCGGCGTCCGGGTCTGCCCGTACCGACCCACTCTCGACCTCGCCGTAGCCTTTCCGTGCGAAGTTCGCAAGCGCGATGTCGACGGCGTCGCCGTCGAGGCCGGCCTCGGACAGCAGGTCACCGAGACCCGCCGGCTCGTCGTCGGCGCCGGCAGCGAGGGCAGCCTCGTAGAGCCGGAGCTCCGGAAGGCTCTCCTCGCGGTAGCGCTCGCCCTCCGGGGTGAGGGCGAGGGAGTCATCGGTCTCCTCGGTGACCGCCACCAGCCCCTTGTCCTCGAGTTCGAAGGCGGCACGGGTGACGGTCTCGGGCTTGCGGTCGGCCTCGCCGGCCAGGTCGGTTATCGGGCGGTCCGTCTGGGCGTCGGCGGCCTCTAGCAGGGCCACCTGCACTGGCGGGAGTCGTGTTGTCATGGTGTGAGTCGCGGCGGTCGTTGTCTGTAGGGGGCGCGGTCGACAGTTAACGGTTCTCACTCGCAGCCACCGGGCGGTTTCGTCCCTCGGGTCCGGCAGGGGACCGGGGAGTCCACCGGTCCGGCTCAGATAAAAGAGAGCCCGAACCCCTGTCGCGCCGTCAACTGCGTGCCGGGGTGCCGACTGCCGGGGTCGTGTGTCATAAACGATGTTGATGGGGGGAGTGAAAAAACCCTCCGGCGCGGGGATCGATGCGCTTTTTTCCCAGCCGGCGGGCGTGAGTAGCGATGTGGACCGGCGAGGGTGGCGTCCGGGCGGCACTCGCACACGCTCGCAACACCGTCCGGACAGACCTCAGGCGAGACCCCTACCTCGCGTACATTCTGCTCGTTTCGGTGCTGCTCTGTGGGTTCTGGCTCTGGCACCGGGCGCCGACCGTCGCCACCTGGGACGAGCGGGACCGGCTGCTCGACGCCCTGGTCGCGTACGGCTCGGTCGTCTCCGACCCGGGGTTTGGGGGGCTCCGCGAGGGCGTGACATGGGGTCGCACACCCTTTGGCGGGACCTTCTACCTCTACGCCCTCGCGCTGGCGCCCGTCATCCTGGCGGCCACGCTGACGGGACAGCTCGGCGCCGTCGCCGCGTTGGCGGAGCCCGACCCGACCTTCGGGTTCGTCGCGGTCTGGCGGACGACCCCCGAGTGGCTCCTGACCGCAAGCCTGCTGGCGGTCCGGCTGGTGAGCCTGCTCGCAGCCGTCGGGTCAGTGTATCTCACCTACCGGCTCGGGACCGTCCTCCGGGGCCGGGCCACCGGCCGGCTGGCGGCGCTTCTGTTCGGGCTTACCTTCGAGGTGGTCGTCCTCGCCCACGAGGGCGGGGAGGACCTCCCGGCGCTGCTCCTCCTGTTGCTCGCGCTGTATCTGCTGGTGCGGTACGTCCAGGCTGGCGGGGCCGGCCGGTTCTACGCGGCGAGTGCGGCCGGCGGGGTCGCGATAGGGCTGAAACTCACCGCGGCCCCGATTGCCCCGACGGTGTTGCTGGCGTACGTCCTCCGGGACCGAGGGGCCGAGGGCGCGTGGTTACAGGGGCTGTGGCGCTCTGCACGGCTCCGCAGGGGTGCCGCCGTCGGTGCTGTCGCGGTCGTCCTCAGCTTCCCGGACGTGCTGGTTGGGAGCCTGGTCCCGGTCGCCCGCCGGCTGGTCGGCCGGACGGGCTACCGGATCATCAACCCTGTCGGCCCGGACGCCCCGGTCTGGTGGTGGTTTCTCCGGGGCTACGCCAGCGCGTTCGGGTGGCCGCTTCTTGTGGCCGCGGTCGCCGGGACCGTTACGACCCTCCGGACACTCGACCGCAGTGACAGCGCCACCACGCTCGTCGCCGGCTGTCTGGGGATGTTCGTCGCCCTGTTTCTGCCCTGGCACGACTTCCGACCCCACCACCTCCTGCCCTCGGTAGCACTTCTGGTACTGTTGGGGGCGGCCGGGCTGGTCAGGCTGCGGCGGCGCCACCCGACCGTCGGCGGGCTCGCGGTCGCGGCGCTGGTCGTCACGACGGGGCTGTACGCCGGCGTGGGGGCGATGGGATACGCCGACACACCCCGTCAGGAGGCACGCGAGTGGGTCGAGGAGACCGTCCCACGGGAGGCGACGATGGAGAGCTACCAGTACGGGTTCGAACACGCCCCCGGGGCGACCTGGCCCCGGCTGAGCCACCCCAACGACGAGGGGCCACCCGGCGAGGTGTCGGTGGCCTGCCCCGACTACATCCAGCTGGTCTCGGAGGACCTGCACTACCTCCGGAACGCCTCGGCCGACGAGCGGGTCCGGTACACCCGCACGAGCACGGGGGCGCGGGCGGCGTACCTCCGGGCGCTGCTGAACGGCAGTCGCAACTACGAGGTTGTCGCTACCTTCGGGAGCCCGCCCGGGGACTACGTCCTCGGGCGGAGTGACCCCGGGTCGGTCGCCGACCTCCTGTCACCGGGTATTGCCCCACAGAGCGACCGCTACGGTGACGAACAGGAACTCGCCGGCAGACAGTCCGTGGTGATGCTCGAGCGAACCGGGGCCTGCGACGGGCAACGGTCCCCGCCGTGGTAGACCGGAGGAGCCGGGCGCGCTCACCGTTTGCGGTCGGTGTCGAGGTCGATATCGAGGTCCGCGAGCCGGTCTTCCCACTCGGCACGGTTCTCCTGGTGTTCCTCGAGGAACTCCTGCATCAGCGTGGCGGCCTGCTCTTTGCAGCCCCCACAGAGGCGCTCGCCGCCGGCACACTCGTCGTAGACCTGTTTTGCGAACTCGTCGTCGTCGCTCGCAAGCAGGTACGCGTAGAGCTCGTAGACGGGGCAGTCGTCGGGCTCGCCGCCGAGTTCCCGCTGTTTCTCGGCGGTCTCTCGGCCGCCGGTGGTGGCGGCCTGTACCTTGTCGTAACCCTCCCCGGGGTCGTCGAGCAGCGAGATGTGGCTTGCAGGCACCGAGGATGACATCTTCCCGCCGGTCAGCCCGGTCATAAATCGATGGTAGACTGAGGACGGGGCCAGGAAGCCGTAGCCGCCGTTGGCCACCTCGACCTCGCGGGCCAGCCGTTCGGCAGCCGCCCGGTCCATCCCGAAGGCGTCGACGTGGCTGTCGTAGACCCGCTTCTCGCCGTCGACCGCCTCGACCAGCGCTTCAAACGCCGCCTCGGTGGCGTTGCGGTCGACAAAGCGGACCCGGGGCCGGAGCGGCTCCTTGCCGGCGTTGTCGAGTTTCTCCAGCAGCGAGTCACGCGCCGCCGGCTCCCCGAGGGGGTCTGCACCGTCGGCGCCGGTCCGGAGGAACGCGGCGGCGTCCGCACACCTGAGCGTGTCGTCCCCGCCCTCGTCGGTGCGCCGGCTCTCATCGACGAGCTCGTCATAGACCAGTGCGAGTGTCCGGCGTTCGGCGTCCCCCAGTTCGAAGCTGGCGTAGGCCTCGGTCACGCCGAAGTAGCGCAGCCGGGCTGCCAGGTCGCGGGAGAGCCGGATGTGTGGGTCCTGGTCGGGGCCGACGGGGATAACTGTCGGCTTGGGCTCCTCGAGTTGTGGGTAGAGGATGTCGGCCATCTGAGTGACGACCGACTGCATGTGCGAGACGTCGGTCTCGCCGTCGAAGTCGTAGATGGCCTGGAGCTCCGAGAAGTTGGCCTCTGCACCCAACTCGAAGGCCAGGTCCTGGACATCGCGGTTGGCGGACTGGCGGTAGAACTCACCGGCCTCGGGGTCGAACCCGAGCGCCAGCAGCGAGAGGATGTAGTTGCGGGCGTGCTCGTCTATCTCGGCCCACGAGAGGCCGCGGGCGCTGTGGGCCTCAAGGTCGGCGATGAGGCCGTAGGCATCCCCGCCCTGTTGCTGGTGCCAGATGATCTCGTCGAAGACGAGCTTGTGACCGATATGCGGGTCGCCGGTGGGCATGAACCCCGAGAGCGCCGCGAAGGGCTCGCCCTCGCGCATCGCACGGGCGACCGGGCGGTAGTCACGGTGGCCGAAGATGACCCCTCGGCGCATCAGGTAGTGTGGCGCGGGAACCTCGCCGAGCACCGCCTCGAAGCGCTCGATGCCGAACTGTTCGAACAGTTTGCGGTAGTCGGACACCGTCGAGGAGCCCCACGGGTCGAGCGCCACGTCGTCGACGGCCCCGCCGTCGGGCCGGGGCTGTGCGGTCGTGGGTGTCGTGGCGGGGGTGTCGACACTCTCGTCGGCCGCTGGCTGTGCATCCGGGTCGGGGTCGGCGTCGCGTTCGTGTGTCATCTGTCGAGGGTCGGGTGGTCGTCAGGTGAGACATGGCGGCGAGAAGGTGGCGGGAGCGCCGCGACCGGGCGCGGCATCACGCGCCGGCCCGGCCGCCGGGACTGTCCGCTTCCTGAGCCTGCGGGCGCCACGGGCGGGAAACGGCTGTCATACGACGGTATAACCGTTACCAGCGATATAACGGTTTTCATCGGGGTCAGGGCGTCAGCCGAGCGACCGAGAGCCACCGCAGCCCCTCGTCCCCCCGGAGCGCGTACACCATCCGCTTGCGGACGCCGTGTGCGAGGCGCACATCCAGTGCGAGGTCTCGCGGGGCGAAACTGTGCGCCGACGGGAGCACCCGGACCAGTCGCTCGGAGTGACCCAGGTCCTCGACATCGGTGACATCGTCGTAAGTCCGGAAGTCGGCGCCAAACTTGAACCCGGTCTTTGGCGCGATACCCGCGGCCCGGAGGGCGCTGTAGGCCTGCAGCCGGCGGTCGAATCGGTCGCCCTCGACCGCCCGGCCACGCTCAACCACCGCCGCCGTCCCGCCGTCGACGGTCAACACACCCACCTGGGCGAGGTGAGCCGCCTCGACCAGCGACAGCTGGACCCCCTCGTCCAGCGGCTGACCGTAGAAGGCCCGGCCGTACAGCGGGTCGGGTGCGTTCCAGACGAGCACCCGGTCGGCCAGCAGGTCCCCCTCTACCGGGGGGATGTCGTGGTGAGTCGACCCCGAGATGGTCGGCACGTCGAGTTCGAGGTAGGTGAGCTCGCTCTCCTCGTCGACGACCGCCAGCACACCCGTCGGTTCCCGGTCGGACTCCACAGCCGCGCTGTCACCGGCGGAGCCAGCCAGGTCGCGCAGCGCCCCGGCGTCGACGGTGGCCCGCTCGCTAACCGCCCGCACCCGGTAGGCAGCCTCGTCATCCCAGGGTCCCTGTCCCCGCGGGTACACCACGAACTCACCGGCCCCGTCGGGTCCGTCACGGTCGGCCGGCGAGAGGTAGAACCCACGGTCGCGCAGGTCCTTGTAGACGAAGAAAGCACCCTCCGAGACAGCCGTCGAGTCAAGAAAGGCCGGGAAGTCGAGGTGCCGGCCGTCCGCCGCGGGGCGGCGGTCGACCACGCTGTCGAGGTCGCCCCGGAAGAGCAAGTGGGCCGCCTCCACAGGTGCAAGCACGACGCCGCCGTCGTCGGGCCGGCCGTACCCGCGGGCGTCATAGAACTGCTCGCGGGCGGCCGCTCCACCCCGGACGACCGTGCCGTCGAACGTCGCGTCCATGTCTCAGCAACGGCGGGCGGGCCAAAGCCCCTTGCGGTCCGGCGTCAGTACGGCGGTCCCGCCCGTCTCTCCCGCGAGATGGCCGGGGGACACTCGGCCCGACAGACCGGGTCACAGTCACTCCGCCAGGGCCCCACAGCTCGAGTCCAAACACCGCCGCCCGGACCCCGTCTCGAAGACCGGCAGCCCACACGCGCAGGTGCCGTCGTGGACCCCCTGTGGGACGGCAAAGCCCGTCTCACAGTCGGGGTAGTCCTCACAGCCGAATATCAGGCCGCCACGCCGGAGCACCCGCAGGTCGTCGCCACAGGCCGGACAGTCGAAGGCGCGGTCGAAGTGCTCGCGGACCCGGTCGTCAAGGGACTCACAGCCCCGGTCCAGACAGACCTCGAACTCCCCGCCGCGCGCGACACGGAGCCGTGGGCAGCCACACGCACAGGTCTCCTCGAGGACGGTCGCGCCGGCGGGCAACCCGTAGCGGCCCCCACAGCCGGGACAGGTGACGTCACCGCGGGCGCGGACGAGTCGGTCACCACAGTCGGGGCAGTCGCCGACGGGGACGCCGGCCGGGCCAGCAGGGACCTCCTGGGCAGTCGTCTCGTGACGGGTGACCCGGAGGTGCTGGTCGCCGTCCCGGGCGACGATGGCCTCGTCGGTGACTGTCACCGCGCCCGGGCGGGTGAGCCAGGCGACCGGCTGGTAGCCGCGGGCGTCGTGGACGAGGACGGTGTCGTCGGGCTTGACGAGGACGACACAGTCGCCGTGTTGTCTGCGGTCGCGGGAGCCGGGACCGTCGAAGGCGGCCGTACAGCGGCCGGTGATGACGCGCATATGTCGGGTGGTCCCGGCTCCGTATTTAAAAGGCAGGATGGGCGAGGTGGGCTACCCTCGCGGCTGGCATTCGGCGGTCGGTACGAGGAGACCCGTCTACCGGTCGTAGTTCCGGCCGAGGACCAGCGCGACCATGTTGGCTGCGAGCAGGCTGACGAAGGCCAGCGGATAGCGCTGTGCCCCGCCGGTTACCAGGACGACGAGCATCACAAACGGCAGGGCCACGGCCGTCCAGAAGCCGACTGCTCGGACCAGCGATTCCACGGACGCGCGGACAGTTCCGCTGTCAACTCGCCGCAACCTGCGTGGGGACGCGTTCGACATGATGGGTCTCCTCGCTTTGATCTGCACACCCCGACCAACATATATGGGGTCGACCGCTAGCCCGATTTCACCGCATTTTCCCCGCACGGCCGCCGGTCTCGGACTCTTTATCCCGGCACCTGCTCGTTTCATCGCGCCAGCAGCCGGAGCAAGACGATTTATACACCGCTCTCAGTCCGTCACGGTCACAACCCGGGTGTGGACACTCGGCGGCAGCGGGAGGTCGGGAAAGGCGACCCTGACCGCGAGTTCGAGACGGTCGGCACCGCCGCCAAAGAGCGCGACAGGGAGTTCGGTGGCCCCGAGGTAGCTGTCCTTTGCGGTCATCTCAACCCCGTTGACGGTCACGCGCAGGCCGGCACGCGCCGCGCCCGCGGCCGTGCGCACGGTCACTTCATGGATCGAGCGCTCGCCACCGCCGACGGTCTCGGGGAGGTCGCCCCAGTCGACCTCGACGACAGGCAGGTCGTGGGCGGCCGTGTGCACCCGCTCGGCGACCCCCTCGGCCAGCCCTGCGGCGACGAGGCGGTCGACACCCGCTTCGACAACGTCCTCTGGGGTCTTGAGGCCGGCCGCCGCGAGGGTGCGCGCGCGGGTCGCGCCGACACCCTCGATAGCGGTCAGTCCGACCGCGTCGGTGCTGATCCCCGTCTCGACCCGGGCGACCACCCGGGCGACGCGGTTGGCGGTCTCGGCACCGTCGAGGCGGTCGAGAACGGTCCGCAGCGCCCCGAGCAGCCGGAGGGCGTTCTGGCGGATGATCCACGCGTCGCTTTTGAGCGCGGCGGGCGTCGAGCCGTCCATCGCCGCCCGGAGGACGGCGAGTACCTTCCGTGGACCGTCGGCCAGGTCGTCGCCGCGCCCGCCCAGCACGGCGTCGATGGCGTCGGTCTCGTCCGAGCGAGCGCTGACACTGTCGAACTCGACGGCGCCGGCGACTGCCCGGAGCACCTCGAACTCGCCGGGGTCGGTCCCGGCCAGCGCGGCAAAGCGGGCGGCGGTCTCGAGACGCAGGTAGAAGTCCGACGCGAGTCGGCCGAGTTCGGTCGGCTCGACGGCCAGCCCGTCGACCTGAACAAAGCCCGCGTCGGCGAGCCACTCGAGCGTATCGCTGACGCGGGCACGCAGGTCCTCGCCGGTGACGTAGCCCGCGGCCCGCTGGGCGCGAACGTAGTAGAAGGTCGTCTCCAGCCAGTCCATCACGTCGCCGACGTCCCCGACGGTCCCGAGCGCAATCTCGGCGTTGAGGTGGACCGCCAGGTCTCCGCCAGGGGGTTCGCCGTGGCTCCCATCGCTCGCGCCGTCACGGTCAGCGTTGCCGGCGCTCACGTCGGTCCCGGCGGGCCCGCTGTCACGGTCGCCCTCAACGCTGGCCAGCCGGGAGTCGATCTGTTCGCCGTCCCGGAGCAGCCGGCGGTACCGGTCGGCGTCCTCCGGGGGACAGACCACCCAGGCGTAACCGGTGTCGTCGTAGCCCGGCCGGCCCGCCCGCCCGAGCATCTGGAGGACGTCGAGCGGGCTCATCTCCACCTCCCCTTCCAGGGGGTCGTGGAGTTTGGTGTCCCGGATGACGACACACCGGGCAGGGAGATTCACCCCCCAGGCGAGTGTCGACGTCGAGAACAGCGTGGCGATCCGGTCCTCACGGAACCAGCGTTCGACGCGTTCCTTGTCCGCCCGGGAGAGGCCGGCGTGGTGAAAGCCCACGCCATCGAGCACGGACTGGCGCAGCGTGTCGTTGTCGAGTTCGGCGGCCTCGCTGTGGAAGTCGTAGTCGCCGCGGGCACTCACGGGAACGTCCCGCTCGGCGAACTCGTCGCGGGTCTTCTCCGCAGCCCGGACGGTGTCCTGTCGTGAGGAGACAAAGACGAGCGCCTGGCCGTCCTCGCGGAGGTGTGGCTCAACGAGGTCGAGCGCCCGGTAGAGCCGGCGGTACTTGTCGGCAAAGGCGTTCTCGCCGTGGCTGTAGGTGGTGACATCCGCCTCGAGCGGGACGGGCCGGTAGGAGTCGTCGAACTGGAAGGTGGTCTCGGCGGGGGCGTCGAGCCACGCGGCAACGTCCTCGACGTTTGGCATCGTCGCCGAGAGGGCGACCACCCGTGGGTCACAGAGCCGCCGGAGACGGGCAACGGTCACCTCGAGGACACTCCCCCGTTTCTCGGAGTCGAGCAGGTGGACCTCGTCGATGATGCAGCAGTCGATGTCGGTGACAAACGAGTACCGCCGGGAGTCGTACTTGCGGGTGGCGGAGTCGGCCTTCTCGGGGGTCATCACGAGTACGTCCGCGCGCTCGGCCCGTCGGGGGTTCAGGTCGCGCTCGCCGGTGACGACGTACACCGAGTAGCCGAGTTCCTCGAAACCCTCCCACTCCCGCTCTTTCTCGTTTGTGAGCGCGCGCAGCGGGGCCAAAAAGAGGGCGGTCCCGCCCTCGGCGAGTGTCCGGCAGATGGCCACCTCGGCGACGGCTGTCTTGCCGCTCGCGGTCGGCGCGCTGACGACGACGTTGTCGGTCGTGTCGAGCAGGGCCGGCAGGGTGGCGGTCTGCATCCGGTTGAACTGCTCGAACGGAAAGGCGTCGGCAAAGTCGGGGAGCACGTCCGCGACCGCGACCTCGGCCTCGGCGTCGGGCGGACCTGACACGGGTGTGACGGGGGACGCCGCCGACAAAGGGGTTTCGCGTTCCGTCCCGCCCGCCGACTCAGGCGCGGAGCCCGTAGCCCCGGGCCATCAGCGCCAGCACGGCGGCGACCGCGACGACGGAGGCACCCGCGAGCACGCCCAGCGAGACGACCGGCGACACCTCGGCCTGCCCGAGCAGGCCAAAGCGGATCCCGCTGACGATGTAGACCATCGGGTTGAGATACGAGACCGTCTCCACCAGCCCCGGCAGGTCCGAGATGGGGTAGAACACCCCGCCGAAGAAGACCAGCGGCTGGATCAGAAACTGGTTGAAGACGGTCAGCTGGTCGAAGTCGTCGGCCCACAGCCCGCCGGCGATCCCGAGGCTGCCAAAGAGGGTGACCACAAGCACCAGTGCGGCAACGGCCACCAGCGGCCGGCGAACCGGAATCTCCGAGAAGACCAGGCCGAGCCCGAAGATCACCAGCCCGACCGCCAACCCCCGGACGGCACTCGCCAGGAGGTAGGCGGTCACCTGTTCGCGGTAGCCCATCGGCGAGGCGACGACGCTCTCGACGTACTCCTCCCAGCGGCTGTGAAACAGGGTAAAAGAGGCGTTCTGGAACGACTGGGTGATGGTGCCCAGCGCGATCAACCCCGGGATGACAAACTGGAGGTAGGGCACCCCGGCGGTGTCGCCGATCCGGGCGCCGAGAACGACGCCAAACACCGTCACGTACAGCGCGTTGGTGACGACCGGCGGGAGCACCGTGTTCTTCGGCCGACGGACCACTCGCAACACCTCACGGCGTCCGAGCGCCCACGTCCGGACCGCCCAGCCGGGCAGCCGGCCCTTCTGTGCTCGCTCTCGGAGGCTCATCGTGTCACCTCTATGTCGGGGTCATCGGTCTCCGACTCGGTACCCTCGTCGGGCCGGGCGGGTGTGGCGCGGTCGCTGTCGGTGCGGGTCATGTCGACAAAGACGTCCTCCAGGGTTGTCGGCTCGGTCTCGACGTCGGTCACGGTCACACCGGCCTCGGTCAGCGCGGTTATGACCGCGGGGAGCGCGCCACTGGAGCGGCCGGCCTCGACCGCCAGCCCCGCGTCGGTCCGCTCCACCGAGACGACCTCGTCGATCCCGTCGAGGGTACCCCGAGGCGGGCGACCCGCGACCCCCAGGTGGTAGGTGTCGGTTCCCCGGCGCCGGAGTTCGGCGGGGGTGTCGACGGCGACACTCCGGCCCGCCTCCATGATGCAGACCCGGTCACAGAGCCGCTCGGCCTCCTTTATGTAGTGGGTCGTCAGCAGCACCGTCATCCCCCCGTCGTTGAGGTCCTGGACGACGTCCCAGATCTCCCGGCGGAGCTGGACGTCGACCCCTGCGGTCGGCTCGTCGAGGATGAGGAGGTCGGGGTCGGTCACCAGCGCCCGCGCCAGGAGAACCCGGCGTTTCATTCCGCCGCTGAGGCTCTTGAACGTGGCGCCGGCCTTCTCCTGGAGACCCACCCGGTCGAGCGCCCAGTCGGCCCGTGCCTGTGCTGTCTCCCGGGGAATGCCGTGGTAGCCGGCCTTGTGCTCGAGTACCTCCCGGATCGGAAAGAACCGGTCGACGTTGTACTCCTGGGGGGCCAGTCCGACCCGCTGGCGGACGGCCCGCCGGTCGGTGACGACATCGTGGCCGAACACCGCGGCAGTGCCGGACGTCGGTCCGCTCAGCCCGACGAGCGTCTCGATGAACGTCGTCTTCCCGGCGCCGTTCGGGCCGAGCAACCCGAAGAACTCGCCGCGGTCGACCGACACCGAGAACCCGTCCAGCGCACGGGTCCCCTCGTACTCCTTCACGAGGTCCTCGGCGGCGATCGCGACAGAACCAGACATGTATGTAGGGAGGGTCCTCGGCCACTAAGGTTCGTCGTTACTGTGTCACCGTGTGGCGAATCCAGGGTCTCGCGGGGCCAACGGGCCGGCGACAGTCACTCGGCCCGGGACACGCCGGTCACCTCGAAGCGTGCACCGCCGCCCTCGGCGTCGGTCACGCGGATGTCCCAGCCGTGAGCCTCGGCGATCTCCTGGACGATGGCGAGCCCGAATCCGGTACCGTCGTCGTCCGTCGAGTGGCCGGGGTCGAAGACCTCCTCGCGGCGTCCCTCGGGGATACCGGGGCCGTCGTCGGCCACGTAGAAGCCCTCGGCGAGCGGGCCGACACGGACCGACACCCCCTCGGCGTGGGCGGCGGTGTCGTCGGCCGCTGGCCGACGGCTCGCCGAACCGTGTTCCACGGCGTCCTCCGGAGCCTGCGACGAAGGGCTCGTGGAACCGTGTTCCACGGCGTTGCCAAAGAGGTTCTCGAACAGTTGCCGGAGTCGTGCCCCGTCGGCGGCGAGGGTGGCGTCGGCGTCGACAGTCAGGTCCGCGCCGTGGCTCTGTGTGCTCTTCCAGGCCGCGGTCGCGGTCTCGCGCAGCGACACCAGCTCCGTCTCGCTGATACGCTCGCCCTCCCGGGCCAGCGTCAGCAGGTCGTCGATCAGCGTCTCCATCCGGCCGAGCGCGCTCTCGACCAGCGCGGTTTCCTCGCGGTCGACATCGTCCTGGAGGAGTTCGAGGTAGTTCTGGGCGACGTTGAGCGGATTCCGGAGGTCGTGGGCGACGACGCCCGCAAAGGAGTCCAGCCGCTCGTTCTGGCGTTTGACCTCCCGTTCGCGGGCCTTTCGTTCCGAGATATCCTTGACCGTGCCGAAGTTGTACGGGGTGCCGTCGATCCGGTGACGGGTGGTGACCGTCGCGACCGGGACTGTCCGTCCGCTGTGGCGGTGTTCGGTCTCGGCGGTGCGCGTTTCACCGTCCGTGAAGGAGTCCCAGTAGCCGTCAAAGCGGGCGGGGTCGAGGTCGACGGCAACCGCACAGACCGGGGTGCCGACCAACTCCGACCGGTCGACCGCGAGCAGGTCGGCGTACGCCCCGTTGACGTAGCGGTACCGCCCGTCGGCGCCGTAGATCGCGACGCCGACACCGACAGCCTCGACCATCGTCTCGAAGAACTCCGGGCCGACTTCGTCCATAAGGTGACACCTCCGAGAGGTGCGGGTTTGAGTGTTCCGGGTCCCAACCACCCGTCGGAGGGGTTGAACTGAGCAGCGCCGCGTCACCCCGGTCACGGGGCAGCGTGGGCGGGTGCCCAGGGCTGACGGGCCCCACGCTTTTATCGGCGGGCCCGCAATAGCGGACAATGAGTGGTGTGCGCAAGCCCGAGTGGCTGAAGACGCGGCCGCCGGCGGGCCAGCGGTTCACCCATATCAAGGAGTCGCTGCGCGAGCGGGACCTCAACACGGTCTGTGAGGAGGCAAACTGTCCGAATCTCGGGGAGTGCTGGTCGGGCGGCGCGAACGCACCGCCGGATGCCGAGGCGGCGGATGCCGCCGAGGGTGGGAGAGACGGGCCGGGGACGGCGACGTTCATGCTGCTGGGCGACCGCTGCTCACGGGGCTGTAACTTCTGTGACGTCGAAACCGGAGGGATGGAGCCGCCGGACCCCGAGGAGCCCGAGCAGGTCGCCGACGCCGTCGCCGAGATTGGGCTGGACTACGTCGTCCTCACATCGGTGGACCGCGACGACCTGCCCGACCAGGGGGCAGGCCACTTCGCCGAGACCGTCCGCGAGATCAAGCGACGGGACCCGTCGATTCTGGTGGAGGCACTCATCCCGGACTTCCAGGGTGAAGCCGACCTCGTCGAGGAGGTTATCGACGCCGGGCCGGACGTACTCGCACACAACGTCGAGACTGTCGAGCGGCTCCAGTGGCCGGTTCGCGACCGGCGGGCAGGCTACGAGCAGTCCCTGTCGGTCCTCTCACAGATTGCCGACGCCGAGCCCTACGCGAAGACCTCGGTCATGCTCGGGGTCGGGGAGTACGCCCACGAGGTCTACCGGACACTCCGGGACCTGCGGGCCGTGGGTGTCGACGTGGTGACGCTGGGACAGTATCTCCAGCCCTCCCGGTCGCATCTGGAGGTGAGCGAGTACGTCCACCCCGACGTCTTCGACACCTGGGAGCGGGTTGCCGAGGCGGAACTCGACTTTCTGTACTGTGCGTCCGGCCCGATGGTCCGCTCCTCCTACCGCGCCGGCGAGTTGTTCGTCGAGGCGGTCGAACGGGACGGGAAGTCCGTCGCGGCGGCGCGGGCCGACGCGAAGCGGGCGGACGGCGACTGAGGCCGCCAGCCAGGAGCGGCCGCCACCGTCAGTCTCACCCGCGGACGTCCTCGGGGAGCCAGTCACTGACAAAGCGCATCCCGGGGACGTACACCCCCGCGACGAAGAGCCCGGAGAAGAGACGCAGGAGGCTACCGAGGACGACCCCATCTGCGAGGGCGGCAAAGCCGAGGCTGGGGACGGCGGTGCCGGTCGCGCCGGCGGCGATGACCCACCGCGGGGAGTAGCGGTCCGCGAGCCGGCCGGCGGGCAGAATCGCCACCAGATAGCCCGCCTGGACGGCGCCAAAGACCACCCCCGCCTCCAGCCCCGAGGGGGCCTACTCCTCGACCACGAGCGGGAGCACTGCCGGGTAGTTGAACCAGACGAGTACCGAGAGAAACAGTGCCGTCGACGTCACGACGAGTAGCCGGCGGCGTTCGCGCATCGGCCGGGCTACCGTGGGGCGGGCAGATATACCGTCGGGTTCGTGTGGCGCGGCCGGCGGCCGGCGGGACAGACTGAAGTCCCGGCCGCCACGAGTGCCAGCAATGGCTGTCGGAGACGGTACGACAGGGACCGAGGTGCTAGTTATCGGGGGTGGACCGGGCGGGTACGTCGCCGGTATCCGGGCCGGTCAGTTGGGTCACGAGGTGACCCTCGTGGAGGCGGGGGCGGTCGGCGGCACCTGCCTCAACGACGGCTGTATCCCGTCGAAGGCGCTCATCTCCGCGACGGACATCGCCCACCGGGCAGGGGCCGCCGAGCGGCTGGGCGTTCACGCCGACCCCGCGGTCGACCTCGCGGCGATGGTCGGCTGGAAGGACCGGCTGGTCGGTCGACTCACGACGGGTGTCGAGTCGCTGCTCGAGGGGGTTGGTGTCACGGTCATCGAGGGGCGGGCGGAGTTCAACTCGGAGACCGAGGCCCGGGTCGTCCACGACGGCGAGGGCCAGGGGTCCGAGACGGTGAGCTTCGAACACGCCGTCGTGGCGACAGGGAGCCGGCCGGTCGAACTCCCCTCCGTCCCGTTCGACGGTGACCGTGTGCTCTCCTCACAGGGGGCGCTGGGCCTGGAGACGGTTCCCGACTCGCTGGCGGTCGTCGGGGCGGGCTACATCGGTATGGAACTGGCAACAGTGTACGCGAAACTCGGGGCCGACGTCACGGTGCTCGAACAGTTGGCGGACGCGCTTCCGAGATACGGGGACGACCTGACCAGGGTGGTCCGCGAGCGGGCCGCCGAGGTGGGTGTCGACTTCCGGTTTGAGTCGGGTGTCGAGGGCTGTGAGCCCCGTCGGAGCGAGGTTCGGCTGGACACCGGCGACGGGACGGTGACCGCCGAGCGGTGTCTCGTCGCGGTCGGCCGGGAGCCGGTCACCGACACCGCCGGTCTCGGGGCCGCGGGCGTCGGGACCGACGACGAGGGCTTTGTGCACACCGACGACCAGGGTCGGACCACCCAGGAGACCGTCTTCGCGGTGGGGGACGTGGCCGGCGAGCCGATGCTCGCCCACGCTGCCTTCCGGGAGGGGGAGGTCGCCGCGGAGGCGATCGACGGGCAGCCCGCCGCGCTGGACAGCCAGGCGGTCCCCGCGGCGGTGTTCACCGACCCCGAGGTGGCGACGGTCGGTCTCACCGAGCAGGCGGCCCGCGAGGAGGGGTTCGAGCCCGCAGTCGGCGAGATGCCGCTGCGGGCCTCGGGCCGGGCGCTGACACTGGACGAGCAGGAGGGGTTCGTCCGGGTCGTGGCCGACGCCGAGCACGGCTTTGTCCTCGGCGCGCAGGCCGTCGGCCCCGAGGCGTCGGAGCTGGTCGCGGAGGTCACGCTCGCCGTCGAGATGGGCGCAACGCTTGCGGACCTGGCGGCGACGGTCCACGTCCACCCGACGCTCTCCGAGACCGTCCACGAAGCCGCGATGGGCGCACTGGACCGGAGCGTCCACTACTGACAGGTTGGCACGGCGGGTCCTACTGCCCGTCCCCCCCGACCTGCTCGAGCCACCGGCGGGCGCGGCCCTCGGGGGCGTCGGCGACCGCTGCGAGCAGTTCGGTGTCGTGGCCGGCGAGTTCCTCGACCGTCTCGATACCCGCCCCCTGGAGCCGGCCGGCGTAGGTCGGGCCGACCCCGTCGACGGTCTCGACCCCGGCACCGGCGGCGGGCGCCCTCCTGTGGTTGTCGGTCACGCCGCGGGCGGCGTACCACTCGCACACGTCGGGCCACAGTTGGTCGTGGGCCTTCCCGGAGACGGAGATGCCGATGTGGCCCCGCGGAAACTCGACAAGCCGGGTGTCCTCGCTGCCGACCAGGTCGACAACCGGTCGGGAGGACTCGGCGGGGACGATATGGTCGTACTCGCCGACGACCGTCAGCAGCGGGACCTCGATATCCGCGAGGCGCACCGGCTGGCCGTCGAGGGCGTACTCGCCGGCGACGAGGCTGTTGTCCTTGTATATCTGACCGACGAACTCCGCGAAGGCGGCGCCGGCCACGTCGACCCCGTCCCAGATCCACCGCTCCATCCGGGCGAAGTTCTCGACAAAGGCGTCGTCCTCGATGTTCTCGTAGAGTTGGACGTACTTCGTGACGTACTGGTCGACCGGGTCCATCATCGAGAACTCCATCGACAGCAGTTCGGCGGGCATATTTCCCAGCGTCTCGACCGCTACCTCGGGGTCGAAGTAGGTGGCCCACCGCTCCAGGATCCCACCGGTGCCCTCGAAGGCAACCGGTGTCGCCATCAGACCGAGCGTCCGGACGCGGTCGCCGTCGAGGGCAGTGTGCATCAGCGCCATCGTCCCGCCCATACAGTAGCCGAGCAGGTGGACCGCCTCGGCGCCGCTGTGCTCGCAGGTCGCGTCGAGCACGTTGTCGAGATACCGGCCGGCGTAGTCACTCATGTCGAGGCTCGCGTCCAGTCGGGTCGGCTCACCCCAGTCCAGCAGATAGACGTCGAACCCGCCCTCGGTCAGGCGGCGGACGACGCTGCGGTCGGGCTGTATGTCGAGGATGTACGGCCGGTTGACCAGCGCGTAGACCACGAGGATCGGGGTCTCGTGACGGCGCTCGTCGGGCTCGTAGTGGTGCACCTCGAGCGTGTTCTCCTCATAGATCACCCCGCTTTCGGTGTGGCCGACCTCGGCGGTGAGCAGCGTCTCCAGGCGGTCGGGGGCGGCGCCGAGCCTCTGGAGGGCGTCGGCGGCCTGTCGACAGCCGTCCCAGCCGGCGTCACGGGTCACGACCCGACCACCCCGGGCCGACTGCGAGGCGCAGACATGGTTGGTGGTCTGCCGGGGACAGTAATAGTAGTGGGTGGTGAGCCGGTGTCGGCGGCGGCTACCGGTCGGCGCAGATGTCGGCGAAGTTTCGGAGGACCCGGAGCCCGGTCTCGCCGGACTTCTCCGGGTGAAACTGCGTCCCAAAGACGTTTCCGGCCTCGTTAGCGACGATACTGGCGAAGGAGCCGCCGTAGTCGGTGGTGGCGACCACCGCGCGGTCGTCGTCGGGTTCGGCGTAGTATGAGTGGACAAAGTAGGCGTACTCCCCGTCGACGGGGCCGCCGCGGGGCCCGTCGCTCTGTGGGGTCCCCGGCCCTGCGCTGTCCACCCCAGTCACGAGCGGGTGGTCGCGCTCGACGGCGAGGGTGTTCCAGCCCATCTGTGGCACCTTCACCGTGTCGGGAAAGCGGAGATTCGTCCCCGGGACCAGGTCGAGCCCCTCGGCGTCACCCTCCCCCTCGTGGTCGGCCTCCTCGCTCGTGGTCAGCAGCATCTGCATCCCGAGACAGATGCCAAAGAGGGGTGTGCCGGCCTCGGCCTCCTCGGCGAGCACGTCCCGGAATGGGCCGGCGTTGTCCATCCCCTCGCTGAACGCGCCCACACCCGGGAGGACGATACCGTCCGCGCCCGCCAGGGCCGCCGGGTCGTCGGTGACGGTCACGGCGGCGTCGGCCCGCTCCAGCCCGCGGGTGACACTGCGGAGGTTTCCGAGCCCGTAGTCGACAACGGCCACCTCGACGGTCATAACCGCTCGTACGCGGAGGGTCGGTAAGTCGCTTCGGCTTCCGGCCGGTCTCGCGTCCGCGCCGGGCGACCGGGCGGGTCGGCCGGCGAACCTACATAATCTACATAGATATATAGATATTTCAGGAATTCACAACCGATATATACTGAACATACGAATCGTTTTAACCGGAAAAGCCGGCCATGTGGATATGCGGAACAGGAGAACCTTCCTGAAGCGTGCGGGGGCACTGGGCACTGCTGCGGTGATTGCCGGTTGTACCGGTGGCGGCGACAGCACCGACGACCCGTCGACCGACAGCGGTGGTGGTAGCGGTGACGACAGCGACGGAGGGGGTGAGGAGACCGACAGTATGGGCACCGACAGTGAGAGCATGGACGGGCCGACGGCGACGTTCGGCGGCGACGGACAGGTCAACTTCAATATCTCGCCGTCCGTCCCACAG
>JBLGCN010000002.1:0-24661 GCA_047617405.1 Natronomonas sp. | reverse complement strand
CTGCTGTTTCTGTCGGTTGCCTACCGTGACCCGGCGGACCTCCTGCTCGGCCTGGGGGCGCTGCTGATGGCCATCATCTGGACGTTCGGGTTCCTGGGCCTGGCGGGGATCCCGTTCTCACAGCTGCTCATCACCGTCCCCCCGCTGTTGCTCGCTGTCGGAATCGACTTTGGGATCCACTCGATCAACCGGTACCGCGAGGAGGTTTCACTCGGCGCCGAGACCGGGCCGGCGATGCGGACCACCACCGACCAACTGCTCGTGGCCTTCTTTATTGTCACCGGGACGACCGTTATCGGGTTCATCGCGAACTTCGCCAGCGACCTGCCCCCGATCCGCGACTTCGGGCTGGTCGCCGCCGTCGGTATCGTCTTTACGTTTCTGATTTTCGGGGTCTTCCTGCCGGCGGCAAAGGTCGGGCTCGACCGTCTCCGGGAGCGATACCCGGTCCCGACGCTCTCGAAGTCGCCGCTCGGGTCGGAGGGGTCGGCGCTGTCGTCGGTCCTCCGGGTCGGGGTCGCCATCGGGAAGCGCGCCCCCGCGGTCTTTCTGGCGCTTACGTTACTGCTCTCGGCGGGAGCAGGTCTCTACGCGACCGGTATCGACACCACCTTCGAGCAGGAGGACTTCCTCCCGCCGGAGGATATCCCGGCGGAGCTGTATGAGCTTCCCGAGCCGTTCCAGCCGGGGAGCTACACCGTTAGCGGGACGCTCAACTTCCTCGAAGACCGCTTCAGCGCCGCCCAGCAGTCCTCCGCGACGGTGTACATCGAGGCGCCGATGACACGCGAGTCCAGCCTGGAGGCCATCCAGCGGGCCGGCAGGAACCCGCCGGACTCCTTTGTCGACGAGAACCGCGAGGCCGAGTACGAGTCGATACTCGGTGTTATCCGGTCACAGGCCGAGCGTGACCCCGAGTTCCGCGACCTCGTCAACCGGAACGACCCCGACAACGACGGGGTCCCCGAGGACAACCTCGGGGAGGTCTACGACGCCCTGCTTGACTCGCCGGCCCGCTCGCAGGCGCTGTCGTATCTCACCGAGGACTACCGCAGCACCCGGGTTGTCTACTCGATCGAGAGTGACGCCGCCGCGGCCGCGGTCGATATCGACGCCCGAGAGGTCGCCGACCGCTACCGCGTCACCGCGACGGCCACCGGACAGACTGTCGTCTTCCAGGCGGTCTCGGGTCTGATCCTCTCCTCGGCGGTCAACAGCCTCATCCTCGCGTTGCTCGGGGCGGCGCTGTTTCTGGTCCTCATCTACGCCGTGTTGGAGGGCAACGGCTCGCTGGGGATCGCGAATCTCGTTCCGATCTTCGCGACCCTGGCGGCTGTCGCGGCCACGATGCGTGCGCTCGGGATCCCGTTCAACTCTATCACCGCGACGATCCTCGCAATCACCATCGGGCTGGGGATCGACTACTCGGTCCACGTCGTCCACCGGTTCGCCGACGAGCGCGCCGAGCGCCCGCTGGGGCCCGCGCTGGACCGCACCATCCGGGGCACCGGCGGCGCACTCCTGGGGAGCATGCTCACGACCGTCTCGGGGATCGGTGTACTCGGGCTCGCGCTGTTTCCCGCCATCGGCCAGTTCGGGATTATCACCGGGCTCTCGGTGTTCTACGCCTTCCTGGCGTCGGTCGTGGTCCTCCCCTCGGCGCTGGTTATCTGGGACCACCTGGTCAACGGCGACGGCTCGCTGGCTCCGCTGTTCGGGCTGGGGCGCCAGCCCTGGCGCGAGGCCGACGAGTTCACCCTCAGCGAGGCCGGGGACTGACCACAGTCGCTGTACCGTGCATCCCGGTCCGCGGTGTCGATGGGGCTCGCTGACCCGCTCCGCACCCACCGGCTAAGTGGGGCCGGACCACGGGTGCTGTCCCGGCTGAGCACAGTTACCGGCCGACCTGTGTTACCCGTGCTCAGTCGCCGTCGACGGCGTGTGCACGCAGTGTCTCGCGGTCTATCTCCGGGTGCGAGAGGGCGGCCTCGTTCGTCCCGGCGAGGACGACCGGCGGCGCCTGTCCGGCCTCGAGGGCTTCGACCCACCGGCCGACGCAGAGACACCAGCGGTCGCCGGGGTCGAGTCCGGGAAAGTCAAACTCCGGGCGGGGCGATACGAGGTCGTTTCCCAGCCCCCGCGAGAACTCGAGAAACCCCTCGGTGACCTGCGCACACACGTGGTGCTGGCCGCGGTCGCCGTCGACAGCGGTACAGCAGCCGTCGCGCAGGTAGCCGGTGGCTGGCGTCTCACTGCACGGCTCCAGGGGGTCGCCGAGGACGTTCTGCTGGTCGTCGGGCGAGGGTGTCGGGTGTGAGTCGGACACATCCAGGGTAGGGTCGGCAGGTCGATAAACGTTGGCGGGGATTCTTACCCCTCCGGACACGATGTGTAGTGTGACCGAGGACCCCCCAGCAGATGTCCTCGCCGTGCTCGCCCAGCTGTTCGCCGAGGGGCAGGCGTCGCTGACCGACGGCGACGTCGACACCGCCCGCGAGGCTGTCACCAGCGCCGAGACAGTCGCGACGAACAAGCTCCCAGAGGGCGACCTCCGCGCACAACTCCTCCACGGCTGCACGCAGGCTCAGGCCCTGCTCGACCCCGAGACCGGCGGCGAAGGTGGCGGGCCCGAGGACACCGACGGGGTCGAACCCGACGCCGCCGCGGAGTACCTGGCGGCGATGGAGCGACGGCTCCCCGAGGGCGCCGGCGGCGAGTGACCGCCGCCGATACCCCTGGCGTTACAGCTCCCAGTGCAGGCCCAGGTCCCGGAGTAGCCGGTCGACGGCGTCGCTGCCGCCCCCGTGGATATCCTCGCCGTGGGTCAGCAGGACCTCCGCTACGTCGAGCCCGGCAAGCGCAACCAGGTTCCGCCTGGCCCGGTCAGTGTCGCGGTTGAACAGCTCCGCCGGCGGGGCCAGCGGGCCGGACCACTGCCGGTCGGGGGCGATGTCGCTGTCGGCTCCGACGACAGTGTCACCCGCCACGAGCACCCCCCGTGACTCGTCGACAAAGGCCATATTGCCGTAGGTGTGCCCACGGACCCGGACCGCCCGAAAGCCCGCGACCGTATCGCCGTCCTCGACCAGGCGGTCGGCCGCCAGGTCGGCGTAGGCCCGCCGGAGGAACGCCTGGTCGCCGTCGGGGACGACAACTTCGGGGTCGAACCGGTCGACGACCCCCGGAAGCGCGCCGTAGTGGTCGGTGTCCTCGTGTTCGACGACGACCCGCTCGACACCGCCGGCGGCCTCGAGTTTTCGCAGCAACCGGTCGGTGCTCAGGGCGTAGCCTGTCCCGAACAGCGTGTCACCGACGAGGTGACAGCCGATCGGCTCGTCGGGGGAGGCGGTGAGGTAGGCCGGCAGGTCAGGTCTGGGCATGTCAAAGCGTGTCACGTCATCCGGCATACCGATGGATTCGGCGGGGGGGCTCTTACTGGTTTGGGGGCTGGCCACCGCGGGAGGGTCGTCCAGGGGCTGCCGGGCGACCGAAGTGTTCATCGGACGTGACGCCCGTATCTGTGCCGAGGACAATGGGTCACGTCTCTACCGCCGAACTGGCCGACCGACTCGAGCAGGACGGGACGAGTTACGTGGAGGTGTTGAGCGAGGCGTCGATGCGCGTCGAACTCGCCCGCTACCCCAACCCGGAGCCGAAGGTCCCACACAGGGAGGACGAACTCTACGTCGTCCTCTCGGGCTCCGGGACGGCTCACGTCGGAGCCGAGACACACCGTGTCGAGGAGGGTGACGTCGTCTACGTCGAACAGGGCGTCGAACACGACTTTTCGGACATCGACGACGAACTCACCGCCCTCGTGGTCTTTACCGACGCCGAGGAGTCCGTCCTCGACAGGGGGACCTGAGCCGGAGTCACCCCGGCCGTTGGCGGTCTGTCGCTCCGACCGGACGTATCGCGGGCGACGCCTCCCGGCGCCGACGGCCGGTCTGCACCTGGCTCAAACCTTTTAGTCGCCGGCGGCGGTCAGTTCGTCCATGCGATTCGCCACGTTCACCGTCGAGACCGCCGTCGGCACGGTCGACCGGGCCGGCCTGAAACACGGCGACCGTCTGGTCGACCTGACGGCCGGCTACGCCACACTCCTCGCCGCCGAGGGACGCACCCGGCCGGTCGAGGCCGCACGGGCACTGGTCCCGCCGGATATGCTCGAACTGCTCCGCAACGGCACAGCAGCTGTCGAGGCCGCCCGGGAGGTGCGCGGGGCCGTCACCGACGGCACCCTCCCCGAGACGGGCCCACACGGCGGCCGGGTGAGCTACGAGGAGCGTGCTGTCTCCCTTCGGGCGCCGCTGCCGCGCCCGAACACGGTTCGTGACTTCTCGGTTTTCGAGGACCACGGCGGCGAAAAACCCGATGAGTGGTACGACCTGCCGGCCTACTACAAGGGCAACCCCGACAGCACTGTTCCGCCAAACAGCGAGGTCGAGTGGCCCGACTACACCGACCGACTGGACTTCGAACTCGAACTCGGGGTCGTGGTCGGCCAGGAGTGCCGGGACATAGACGCCGACGAGGCCGAGGAGTACATCGCGGGCTACACGGTCTTCAACGACTTTAGCGCCCGCGACATCCAGAGCAAGGAGATGACGATGGGTCTGGGCCCGGGGAAGGGGAAGGACTTTGCCAACGGCTTTGGCCCCTATCTCGTGACGGCGGACGCCTTCGACCCCGGGGACGCCCGGATGACGGCCCGGGTCAACGGCGAGGTCTGGTGTGAGGGCAACAGCGGCGAGGCACATCACTCCGTCGGCGACATGCTCGCACACGCCGCGATGGGCGAGACCCTCTCCCCCGGAGACGTGCTCGGCACCGGCACTGTCGGGGGCGGCTGTGGCTACGACCTCGACCGCTGGGTCGACCACGGTGACACGGTCGAACTCGAGGTCGAGGGAATTGGCGTCCTCCGGCACACGGTCACCTGAACGGTCTCACACCCGACAGTGACGCCCGCAGACAGGACGGTCGGTGCTCCCGACCTCACACGCCCCGTCCACGGGCGCCCCGGGGACTTATTCGGGCGCGCCGTCAGGGGAGCACATGGTCTGGTACGACCTCACACAGCCGTTTCACCCGGGGATCCCACACTCCCGGTCGCTCTCCTCGCCCGAACTGGAGACGCTCGCAACGGTCGAGGCGGACGGCAGCCACGTCCAGCGGTACGGCGCCCCCACCCACGTCGGCACCCACGTCGACGCGCCGCTACACTTTGTCGCCGACGGCGCGACTATCGACGCCCTCCCGCCGGACCGGTTTGCCGGCCCGGCCGTCGTGCTGGACGTACAGCGGGACGGGCCGGGGGAGGTCCCGCTCGGGGACGTCGAGCGGGCCGCCGAGGCCGCCGGCGGTGTCGAGGCCGGCGACATCGTCCTCGTCAGGACCGGTTGGGGCGGGCACTTTGACGACGACGAGACCTACCAGCGTTACCCCTGGCTCGGCCCCGACGTGGCGGAGTGGCTGCTGGACCGGAGTGTCCGGATGCTCGCGGTGGACACGATCAGCCCGGACCGGCCGCGGGCCATGCGCCCCGACGACTGGGACGACTACCCCCTCCATCGAGCGCTCCTGCCGGAGGGTGTGCTCATCGCCGAGCACCTCTACCTGGAGGAGGTGGCGGATGCCGGGCGGAGCCTGGAGGTGATGGGCTTCCCGCTGAAGCTCCGGGACGGGGACGGCGCCCCCGCGCGGTTCGTGGCCCGCGAGCGCTCCGCGGAGCCGTAGGCACCCCTCGGCCGCCGTGTCACTCCGTCACCCCTATGTCCGGGGCCGGAAAACTGAGGGTATGCTCCGCGCGCTCCGTTCGGAAGTCGAGACGGCCATCGAGGAGACGCTGGCCGACCTGGGCTTTCCGACCGACGACCTCGGCATCGAGCGGCCGCCGGCAGACGTCGACGCTGTCCTCGCGACCAGCGTCGCCTACCGGCTGGCCGGCGAAGCCGGCGCCCCCCCGCCGGAGGTGGCCGCGGATATCGCCGACGCGCTCGGCGAACACGACCTGACATACGCCGGCGGCGTCGAGGCCGAGGGCGCCTACGTCAACGTCCTCCCCGGCGAGCGGTACTACGCCGACACACTCGCAGCCGCACAGGAGGAGGGGTACGGCCGACTCCCCGACCGTGGGACCGACCTGGTGCTCGAACACACCTCCGCGAACCCGACCGGGCCCGTGCACGTCGGCCGGGCGCGCAACCCGGTCATCGGCGACGCGCTCCGGCGGCTACTGGAGTTTGCGGGCTACGACGTCGAGACCCACTACTACGTCAACGACGCCGGCCGGCAGATTGCCGTGTTCACCTGGGCCTACGAGACCTTCGCGGAGGACGACCTCCCGGAGCCGGAACGGGATTCACCCGAGTACGAGATGGTCCGGTACTACCGGAAAGGAAACGAGTATCTGGAGGAAGCCGACCCGGACGCGGTCGAGGCGGCCGAAGCCGAGGTCCAGGCCATCCTCCAGGGGCTCGGGGCCGGCGACGAGGGGACATACGAGCGTGTCGGCGAGGTCGTCGACACCGTGCTCGGGGGGATGCAGGACACGCTCGACCGACTCCCTGCCCCCTTCGACGAGTTCGTCCGCGAGACACGGTTCATGCGCGACGGCTCGACCGACGACGTCGTCGCCCGACTCACAGACACCGACGGCGCGGTGAAGGAGGATGGCGCCTGGCAGCTCGCCTTCGAGGATATCGAGAAAAACCTGGTCTTCCTGCGCGGGGATGGCACCTCGCTGTACACGACCCGCGACATCGCCCACCACGAGTGGAAACTCGACACCTTCGACGAGGCCGTCACCGTCCTCGGCGAGGACCACAAGCTCCAAGCCCGCCAGCTCGAGGCGACGCTCGACCTCCTGGGTCACGACACCGACCGGCTCCGGACGGTCCATTACTCGTGGGTGAACCTCCCGGACGGTGGGATGAGTACCCGCGAGGGGACGGGGATCGACCTGGACGACCTGTTAGACGAGGCTGTCGACCGCGCTCGGGCGGAGGTCGAGGAGCGGATAGGTGACCGGGTCCGCAACGACCACCTCACGGAGGCCGACATCGAGCGGATCGCCCGCCAGGTCGGCGTCGGGGCGGTTCGCTACGATATCGTCGCCAAACAGCCCGCGAAGGGGATCACCTTCGAGTGGGAGCGGGCACTGGACTTCGAGGCCCAGAGCGCGCCATACATCCAGTACGTCCACGCCAGGGCGTGTGGAATCCTCGCCGAGGCCGACGGGACAGAAACCGCCACGGGGGCGGGTGATGGGGCTGACCCTGACCGTCTCGTGGAGCCGACCGAGCGAGCCCTGCTTGAGACCATCGCCCGGCTCCCGACGGTTGTCGAGGAGAGTGCGGCGGACCTCAAGCCACACGCCGTCGCCACGTACACCCGCGACCTCGCGGAGGCGTTCAACGCCTTCTACCGGGAGTGTCCGGTGCTCGACGCTGACCCCGAGCGACGGGCAGCCCGGCTGGCGCTGGTCCGGGCCGCGCGGACGGCAACGGCAAACGCCCTGTTCGTGCTCGGTGTGGAAGCCCCGGAGTCGATGTAAGAGCGGCCAGACGGTCAGCTGAACAGCCCGCCGAAGCGGCCGCCGGAGTCCTCGTCGTCCTCGCTGTCCTCCGTCGCAGATTCGGTGTCGCTCCTGAACCAGGCCTCCTCGACGGCGGTCTCGGTGTCGGCGGGGTCGACCCCCTCGAAGAGGACCCTGGAGAGTTGCTCCGCGAGCGCCCGGTAGGCCGCGGAGACGTCCTCCTCCGGGGTCTCGACGACAACCGGCTCGTCCCCGGTGGCCGGGTCGTCGGGGACCGCACCCAGCACCGGGACGCCCAGTTGCGACCCGATACCGGCGAGGTCGGTGTCACCGGTGGCCCGAAGCGTGACGACACCGAGGACGGTGCCGCCGAGGCGGCCGACGAGGTCGGCTGTCTTTCCGGCGTCGGTGACCGCCACCGCCTCGGGTGTCGTCACCAGCACGACGCCGTCGGCGAGGCCGAGCGGGACCGCCATCTCGTGGCTCACACCCGAGCCCGTGTCGACGACGACGACATCGTAGCGCTCACGCAGACGCCCGAGGACGTCGGTGAGCCCGGACGGGTCGGCACCGGCGAAGGCGTCGAGACTCTGCTCGCCGGGAAGCACCGTCAGCCCCTCGTCGACGTCGACCAGCGTCTCCTCGACCGTCGCCTCGTCTGCGAGCACCTGATGGACGCTGTGGCCGTCCTCGGCGCCGACGAGTTCGCCGAGGTTGGCCATCCCCAGGTCCGCATCCACGACGACGACGTCGTGTCCGCGCTGCTGGAGCGCGGCCGAGACGTTGACCGCGGTAGTCGTCTTCCCGACACCGCCCTTGCCTCCCGCGACTGTGCAGACGTACCCCGCCATCGTCCTGTGGTGTGACCAAACGAGGGCGGTTATATAAACCCGCCGTCCGAGTCGGGGACTGACCTGCCGGCACTGTACGGGTCCAACAGGTACTTACAGCGTTCGGACCAATCCACAGTAATGAGCGAGTCGACGGCAGAGCGGAGTGACAAACAAAAATACGAGTACCGGAAGGTCATCGAGGAACTCGATGGTTACCGGGGCTCGGGCACACAGCTCGTGACTATCTACGTGCCCCCGGACCAGCGCATAAGCGACGTGGTCGCCCACGTCACCCAGGAACACTCCGAGGCGTCGAACATCAAATCAAAGGACACCCGTACAAACGTCCAGGACGCACTCCGGAGCATCAAGGACCGGCTGAAATACTACGACACCCCGCCGGAAAACGGGATGGTGCTGTTCTCGGGGGCGGTCGACACCGGCGGCGGCCGGACGGACATGGTCACGAAGGTTCTCGAGGACCCTCCCGAGCCCATCCAGTCGTTCCGGTACCACTGTGACTCGGAGTTTCTGACCCAGCCAATCGCCGAGATGCTCGGGGACAAGGGCCTGTTTGGCCTGGTCGTCCTCGACCGCCGGGAGGCAAACGTCGGCTGGCTCCGCGGGAAACGTGTCGACCCGGTCAAGTCGACCACCTCGCTGGTGCCGGGCAAACAGAAAAAAGGCGGCCAGTCACAGGCCCGCTTCGAGCGGCTCCGACTCGAGGCCATCGACAACCACTACCAGGAGGTCGCGGAGATGGCAAACGAGCTGTTCGTCGCCAAGCGTCACGAAATCGACGGGATACTCGTCGGCGGCCCCTCGCCGACAAAAGACGAGTTCCTCAGTGAGGGGTATCTCCACCACGAGATCCAGGACAACGTCATCGGGAAGTTCGATGTCGCCTACACCGACGAGTCCGGGCTCTACGACCTGGTCGACGCCGCCGGCGAGGTGCTCGCCGAGCGCGAGGTGCTCGAGGACAAACAGTTTATGGAGCAGTTCTTCAAGGAACTGCACGACGGTGACCTCGCAACCTACGGCTTCGGCCCGACCCGGGAGAATCTCATGATGGGTGCCGTCGAGACGCTGTTGATCAGCGAGGACCTGCGCAAGGAGGTGCTCGTCCACGAGTGCCCCAACGAGCACACGGAACACGAACTGGTCGAGCCGGGGGCAGGGGGGGACCACGAGTGCTCGCGGTGTGGTGAGCCGACCGAGACCGAGCGCGAGGACGCCATCGACCACCTGATCGAACTGGCCGAGCAACGCGGCACCGGAACACAGTTCATCTCCACCGACTTCGAGAAAGGCGACCAGTTGCTGGCCGCGTTCGGCGGTATCGCCGGGCTGTTGCGGTACTCGACGGGCGTGTAACCCTCACTCAACCGGCTATAATAGCTGTTCGAGCTGTCTTCGCCGCCCTGCCAGGTCGACTGCCGCGTCGACACTTTCGTCGGCGGCCAGTCGGTCCAGCGCGAGTAGCGGGTCCGCCCCGGCCCGCTCCACCGCGCCGAGCAGGTCGGCAATCTCGGCGCGGTACAGCGCGAGATTTCCGAGCAACCCGACAAGCAGCGCCAGCGGCGCGGCCGCTGTCGGACCGGTCGGAAAGGCGTCGCTCGCCCGCTGGAAGTCGGGCGGGTCCGCGGGCGGGGCCGTGGTCGGGTGGAGCGCGAGACAGCGCGTACACAGCGCGATACTCGCCGCCTCACCACGCCCGCTCGCCTCGCCAGGGAGCGTGTCGGCGTATTCGCCGGCGTCAAAGACAACCGTCGGGCTCTTACAGTCCGGACAGTCCATATCCGCAGTCAGCGCCGGGAGACAAAAACAGGTGTCGACAAAAACGCGGTCAGTCGTCGGCGGTGACCTGCTCGCGTTCCCGCTCGGCCTCGACGGCCTCCTCCTCCTCTTCCTCCTCTTCCTCCTTTTTGGCCTTGATCTTCTTTAGCCGGAAGATCTCCTCGCGCTCCTGCTCCTCGAGTTTCTGCTCGATGTACTCCTGGTTCTCCCGGAGTTCCGGCAGTAGCTTGAACTCGAGTGCATTGACCCGTCGCTTGGTGGTTTCGATCTCGTCGAGCATCTTCTTCATCGCGGTCTCGACCTCGGCGGCGAGGATGATCTGTTCGAGCAGTTCCTCGTAGGCCTCGGCGGCCTCGTCGATGCGGGCGCTGGTCCCCATCACACCGTAGCCCCGCTCGTCGAGCGTCTTGCGGACCTTCGAGGACTCTATCTCCGGAACAACGACACCCATGATGTTCTTGGACTGGGTGGTCAACTCGGGGTGTTCCTTCAGTGCCGCCGCCGCCCCCCGGACCGCGACGTCGCCGTCCATCGCCCGCGCCATGTCGATTGCGTGTTGGGCCTCCTCGTAGGTCGTTTCGAGGTCCGACCGGACATCCTGGGCCTGGTCGAGGATATCCATGAACTCCATGATGAGCCCGTCACGCTTCTTTTCGAGCGTGTCGTGGCCCCGCTCGGAGAGTTCGATACGCTCCTCGATGGCCATGAGGTTCTTGCGGGTCGGCTTGACGTCGTTGCTCATTACCAGTGTATGTGTGGGCGGCGATTAACCGTTTTCGGTCCCCGACAGCACGCCCGACTCAGCTGTGTGTGGGTGACCAGATCCCCTGAACGCGGTCCATCCAGAGCACCACCAGCACGTGCGGGAGCGTGAGGATGGCGATAAAGACGAGGTACAACCCCGTCGCCTCCTGCAACGTCGGCTCGACGGGCACCACAAGCCACAGCACTGCCAGGAACACGAGCGCGAGCGCGGTCAGGGGTAACGCCTCCTTCAGGAAGCGGGCGAGTGCCCCCAGCACGTTCCCGACCCGGAGGCTGTCGGCGGCCCGCCGGTCAACCCCGACGGCGCGGGCGATATGCCGGACCGCGTGCCACAGACAGAAGTAGACCCCGATGGCCAACACGGGCGGGACGGTCAGGAAGTACACCCACAGGAGGAGGGTCTCCCCGGCGTCGACCAGCCACGACCGGCCGCCACCGAGGGGGTCGTCGGCGAGCACGTACCCGCGCGCAAGCACGGCGACGGTGAGCAGGCCGAACCCGGTACCGAGTGCCAGTCGTGTCTCCCCGGTGAACAGCCACCCCAGGTCGGCGGCGGTCCCGCCGAAGGGGAGGACAAAGGACTCGACCACATCGCGGTAGACGCCCGGAAAGCCAAGCAGCGGGACGAGCATCGGCAGGCCACCCCGGACGACGGTTGTCGCCACCCGCCCCGGACGGTCGAGGTGGTCGGCCCCGAGCAGCCCGACGATGGGGTACAACTCCCCCTGTCCCCAGTGAAACCACGTCACGAGAATAAAGAGGACCGCGGCGGGGACGGGGGCAAGAAACCACAACAGCGTGTAGGCAGCCCCGACGACCGCGTACAGCAGCGAGACGGCGACAACCAGCCGGAGTGTCACCTCGCCGGCGACCGCCCGCGGCAGCGCGACGTAGTCGATGGCGCCGTGTGGGAGGCCAAAGGCGACCACACTCGCGAGCAGCGGGACATACCGCCAGGTCTCCGGGACCCGGAGACCCGCGGCGCCCACGAGCGCAACGGCACCGAGCACGAGCCAGGGGCCGTAGAAGACAGGCCAGCGCAGCGACGCCCGCGCCCGACCGTCCGCGACCACGTGGTCGGCGGCTACCGCCACCGTTTCACCACCCATGGGAGCAAAACGAGCCCTTGGACCACAAAGAGGTTGGTGGTCAGAAAGAACACCATCTCCTCGACCGGGAGCCCCGGCAGCCCCAGGCCGGTTGTGTACCGGGCCGAGATGACCCAGACCCCCTGCTGGATGGCGACCCAGTCGGCAACCCACAGATACAGCGTCGGCACCCCGACCGCCAGCGCGACGTGTCGGCGGACGGCGAGGAGATACCGCCAGCCCACCGCCCACTGCAGCGCCAACACCGGCCCGCCCCACGCCAGGATCGCCCCCAGATAGAAACCCGCCTCGCGGGTGAGCAGTGCCGCGCCGACCGCGGTCACCAGCCCGCCGGCGGCCAGCCCGACCAGCCAGTCACGGCGGCCCGTTCCGACCTCGGCGGCCGGTGTGCGGAGGTGAAACAGCCAGAGGGCAGCAACCACCGGCTGGACGAGAATAAAGAGATACTCGCCGACAGGGGCGAGCCACACCCGCCCGGCGAGACGCCCGTCGCCGTAGGACCAGACCCCCTGGGCGATGAGGTAGTTGTCCCAGGGGGTGGTGTACACCAGCGCCAGGGCGACAATGACAGCCAGGCCGGCCAGTTGCAGGCGCCAGCGCTCGACCGCACGGGCGAGCAGTGAGAGCGACAACACCGACAGCACTGGAACTAAAAAGAGGAGGTGAAATTCCAGGTACGTGAGGTCCATCAACTACTCATCGGTTTGGCGCTCGCATAAAAAAGGACGCGGTCGAACGTTGCCTCAGTCTGCGGCTTCGACGGCTCCGGAGCCAGCCTGGTCCAGCGCCTCGCGGCTGGACAGCAGGATAATACCGAAGCCGATCTTCGCGGTCACGTCGAGCACCATGAACCCGGCCGTCTCGATGCCGAGGCTGAGGACACCGAGGCCCTCAGTGCCGACAATCCACCAGACGGGGTAGGCCAGCCAGAGGACGAGCACGACGTTCCGAAGGGTCGTGAACGTCGACCGTGCCTGTCCCCCTAACCGCCCAGCCTTCTGGGTGAGCGTGCCGAACAGGAAGTACAGCAGCACGAGGAGGAGCGCCGTACTGACACCCCACCAGAGAATGCGCTGTGCTCCCACACTAAGACCGAGCAGCGTCGTGCCGAGGAGCTCTTTGCTTCCGGTCAGCGTCGCCAGCGCGCCGGTCCCGATCATCGCGGCGTCGAGGCCGACCAGCGCGGCCAGCTCGTTGCGGCTCGCCCCGGCCAGCAGGCCGAGGTCGAGCAGCAGTAGCGGCGTCGTGAAGAACCAGTCGGTGTACCGTGCCCAGTAGATGGGCGTGGGCTCACCGCCGACGTCGATTATCGCAACGCCAAAGCCCAGTAGCATCGACAGGTAGTTCACGAACGCGATCGCCGCGATGAAGATCGTGATGATGAAAAACTCCTGACGCTTCTCGTCGGTTTCGCCCCAGCCCGAGGCAATAAAGTACAGCATGCCCAGGAACATCAGAGCGGTACCCGCCGCCAACGAGAGGTTGGTTAGCGAACCGATCTCTGCCTGTAGAGGCACTATCGTTGACTCGATTAATCCTGCCATAGTCCACTTGCGTATTAGGGAAGGGGTATAATAATACGCATGCCAAATATTTGGGGCACCCCGAGAACCTGTCACGGAACCATCAGTGTCGGCCGGTCGCTACACTCGGGGCTGCCGGAATCGGAGTGTGACAGGCGTCGAACACACGCGTGACGGCGGGTTCGGAAGTGACAGCGAGCGAAAACGGGGCGGGCGAGGCTACGCCTCGGCTTCGACCTCGGCGCGCTCGTCCTCGCGGTAGTAGGTGTCGATGAACTCCTCGTCGACCCGGTTCAGTTCCTCCGGGGGGAGCATCGACAGCAGGTCCCAGCCGATCGACAGCGTCCCCTCGACCTCGCGGTTGGTGTCGAAGCCCTGCTGGATGAACTCCTCCTCGAAGCGGTCCGCGAAGTCCAGATACCGGTTATCACGCTCGGAGAGGGCCTCGCGACCGACGATATTCACCAGGTCACGCAGGTCGTTCCCCTCGGCGTAGGCTGCATAAAGCTGGTCGGCAACATCCCCGTGGTCCTCGCGGGTGAACCCCTCGCCGATGCCGTCGTCCATCAGCCGCGACAGCGAGGGGAGCACGTCAACCGGGGGCTCGACCCCTTGGCTGTTCAGGGCGCCGTCGACGATGATCTGCCCCTCGGTGATGTAGCCCGTCAGGTCGGGGATCGGGTGGGTGATGTCCTCGCTGGGCATCGTCAGGATGGGTAGTTGGGTGATTGAGCCCTCCTGGCCCTTGATCCGGCCGGCCCGCTCGTAGAGGCTCGCGAGGTCGGTGTACATGTAGCCGGGGTAGCCACGCCGGCCTGGCACCTCCTCGCGGGCGGCCCCGATCTCCCGCAGGGCCTCGCAGTAGTTGGTCATATCCGTCATGATCGTCAGCACGTGGTAGTCGTGCTCGAAGGCAAGATACTCGGCGGTCGTCAGCGCCAGCCGCGGCGTGACGATCCGCTCGACCGCAGGGTCGTCGGCCAGGTTCATGAAGACGACCGACCGCTCCAGGGCGCCCGTGCGCTCGAAGTCGTCCATGAACTCGTTTGCCTCCTCCTGGGTGATCCCCATCGCGGCGAAGATGACCGCGAACTCCGTGTCGTCACCGTCGTCGCCGTCACCCTCCTCCGGGACGGTTGCCTGCCGGGCCACCTGCAGCGCCAACTCGTTGTGGGGGAGCCCCGACGCCGAGAACAGCGGGAGCTTCTGGCCCCGAATCAGCGTGTTCATTCCGTCGACCGCCGACACCCCGGTCTGGATGAACTCCTGGGGGTACTCCCGGGAGTAGGGGTTGATCGCCGACCCGACGATCGGCCGCTGCAGTTCGGGCTCGATCGGTGGGCCGCCGTCGATCGGGTCGCCCGCCCCGCTGAGCACCCGCCCGAGGAGGTCCTCGGTCAGGTCCATCTGCAGGGTCTCACCTAAAAAGCGGACCGAGGAGTTCTTGTCGATCCCGGAGGTCCCCTCGAACACCTGGATCGCGACGGCGCTGCTCGAGGTCTCAAGGATCTGGCCGCGTCTGATACTCCCGTTGGGGGTCTCGATCTCGACGATCTCGTCGTAGCCGATCGGCTCGTCCACCTCGGCAAACACCAGCGGTCCGCTGATCTCCGTGATTGTCTTGTATTCCTTCTGCATCGTTAGTACAGCTCCTGGGTTTGTTCGGCGATATCCCCCTCCAACTCCTCGATGTAGGACTCCCACTCCTCCTGGACGGCGATGCGGTTGAGCCGCGGGAGGGCCTCGATGGAGGTTATTTCCTCGACGGGAACGCCGGCGTCGAGCGCGTCAAAGGCCTCGTCGTTGAACGTCTTGATCGCCGAGACGATCCCTGAGGTCTTTGCCGGCTCGCAGTAGGTGTCCACGTCGTGGAAGGCGTCCTGCTGGAGCCAGGCCTCCCGCAGATAGCGGGCGACCTCTAGGGTCAACTGCTGGTCCTCCGGCAGGGCGTCCTTGCCGACCAACTGGACGATCTCCTGGAGCTCGTCCTCCTCGTCGAGCGTGTCGATCGCCCACTGGCGGGTGGTCGACCACTCGTCGTTGACGTTCTCCTCGAACCAGGGGTCGAGTTGGTCCCGGTACAGCGAGTAGGACTCGTTCCAGTTGATCGCCGGGAAGTGCCGGCGCTCCGCCAGGTCGGCGTCCAGCGCCCAGAAGGTCTTGACGATCCGGAGCGTGTTCTGGGTGACCGGCTCCGAGAAGTCACCGCCGGGCGGCGAGACGGCGCCGATGACCGACACCGACCCCTCGGTGCCGTTGCTGTTTTTGAAGTAGCCCGACCGCTCGTAGAACTCCGAGAGCCGCGCGGCCAGGTAGGCGGGATACCCCTCCTCGCCGGGCATCTCCTCCAGCCGGGCGGAGATCTCCCGCATGGCCTCGGCCCACCGTGAGGTGGAGTCGGCCATCAGCGCCACGTCGTAGCCCATGTCGCGGAAGTACTCCGCGATGGTGATCCCCGTGTAGACACAGGACTCCCGGGCCGCGACGGGCATATTCGAGGTGTTGGCGATGAGGCAGGTCCGGTCCATCAGCGCGTTGCCGGTGGTCGGGTCCTCCAACTCGGGGAAGTCGTCGATAACCTCGGTCATCTCGTTGCCCCGCTCGCCACAGCCGACGTAGATGACGATGTCGGCGTCGGCCCACTTGGCGAGCTGTTGCTGGGTGACGGTCTTGCCCGACCCGAAGGGGCCGGGGATGGCCGCTGCCCCACCTTTCGCCAGCGGGAACAGCCCGTCGAGAATGCGCTGCCCGGAGACCAGCGGTGTCGTCGGCGTCTGCTTCTCGTCGGCCGGCCGGGCCTCACGAACCGGCCACTCCTGGCGCATCGCAACCTCCTCGCCGGTGTCGAGTTCGACGACCGTCTCCTCGACGTCGAACTCGCCGGACTCGACACGCACTACCTCGCCACCCTCGGAGTCGGGCGGGACCATCACCTTGTGGTCGATGCTGGGTGTCTCGGGGACGGTGCCGACGATGTCGCCGGCCTCGACCTCGTCGCCGGCCTCGACCGCCGGGGTGAACGCCCAGGTCTGTTCTAGGTCGATCCCCGGGGCGTCGACCCCGCGGTCGAGAAAGGCGGAGTCCATCTGGTCCTCCAGCACGTCAAGCGGGCGCTGGACCCCGTCGTAGATGGTGTCCAGCATGCCCGGGCCGAGGTCGACCGACAGGGGGGCGTCGGTCGACTCGACGGGCTGGCCCGGCGAGATGCCGGAGGTCTCCTCGTAGACCTGGATTGTCGTCTCGTTGCCCTCGATCTCGATCACTTCGCCCATCAGCCCCTCGTTGCCGACGTACACGACGTCGTTCATCCGTGCGTCGAGGTCCGCCGCCGTCACGACAGGGCCGGATACGCTCTCGATGACACCGTCCTCGTGGACGTCTGTGTCTGTTGCTTTGCTCATAGTTATTGGTCGTCCATCAGGTCGATACCGATGGCTCGTTTGATCTGCTCGCGCAGTCCGCTGCTTCCCGCGTCCCCGCCGAGCGTCACCAACACCGGGTCGACGCTCGTCTGGACGTCCTCCCGGACGCCCCGGGAGAGGTGGTCGAGGTCCTCGTCGTGCATCACCACGATCCCGACGTCGTCGTCGGTCAACAGCCCGTCGACCGCACCGTCGAGTGCCTCGTCCTTCTCGTCGTCGGCGACCTCCTCGAACTTCCTGACGCCGGCCAGCCGGAAGCCGGTGGTGAACTCCGGGCTGCCGACGACGGCGATCTCCTGGCTCATAACATCACCAGTTCCTCCCGGATCTCCTCCGGCGGGAGCCCTGCCTCACGGCCGCGAGCGACCGCGCGGATGTTGTCCACCTCCCGCTCCTTCGCGAGGATGTACGCAAGTACCGGACAGACCGACAGCGGGTACCGGCTCGACAGCTGCTCGGAGTACTCGAGCAGTGCCCTGTCCAACGCGTACTCGAACTCGACGACGCTGGTCGCCTCCTCGAGGGCGTCGAGCGCCGCCTGGAGGTCGTCGCCGTAGCTGCTCTCGCGGACGAACGTCACGAGCTGTTGGGTGTTTTCGGCCACCTGGCGAACCTCGGTGGCGTCGAACAGCCGTCCGCCCTCGATGTAGTACTCCGTCGGGTCGATCCCGGCGCCGCTGCGGGCGATCCGGAGGACGTTCATCAGGTTCCGGAAGTCGATCTCCGCCCGGAGGAACTCGATATAGAGCCCGACCGGGGAGTCGCCCTCGGGAGCGTCGGGCAGCCCCGACAGCAGCGTCTCGTAGAATGCCCGGTCGACGGCGTTTTCCAGCGGTACCAACAGCCCGGTCTCGTCGTAGTCGGCGAGGGCGGCGGCCAGCCCGTCACCGAAGACCGTCCGGTCCAGCGTCTCCACGGCCTCCTCGACCGACTCGGCGGCGAGCAGCCGCTGGATGTCGTCGTCGGAGAGCTCCCCCGCCCGGATGAGGTCGTCCTCGACCTCCTCGGTGTCGGCCCCGGAGTAGAGCCCGCGTAACGCCGTCTTGATATTCCAGGCGTCGAACTTCCGGAGATACCTGGCGACGTAGTCGTACAGCGCCCCCTCGGACCAGCGCAGCAGGTCCTCGAAGTGTTTTGCGAGGTTCCGGTTGAGCGCGTACTCGATGAGGTCGACCCCCGTGTAGCGCGACCCCAGGGCGTTCATCTCCGCCTCGTACTCGCTGTCCTCCATGAACCGGGCGACCTCGCCGGTCCCCATCCGCACCAGCTTCCGGTAGTCGTCGTCGCCAAACAGCGCCGCCCGGCGCGACCGGACCCGGGAGGTGACGTACTCGTAGTTGCCGCCGGTCCGCTGTTGTTCGGCACTCATTGCTCGAACAGCCGGTCGCTGACTGTTGTGAGGCTGTCCTCCCAGACCGCCTCGAGCACGGAGTCGAAGGTGTTCTTCACGCGGACCCGTGACCCCTCGCTCTCGGCGACCACCCCGCCGAGGCAGTCGAGTTCGCCGGCGTACTCGTAGCCGTCGTACTCCGCCAGGACCGACTCCAGCAGCTCCTGGTCGTCGGCCCGGCCGTACACCTCGACGGTCGCGTCGTCGTCGAACTCCGCGGCGGCGTCCTCGAGCAGCGCCCGCGTCAGCTCCTCGCGGCCGTCCTCGAGGTCCGCGATAGCCTGCTCGACCTGCTCGCGGACGTCTTGGAGGACCTCACGGCGGGCCTCCAGGCGGGCCTGCTTTGCCTCCAGCTTCGCGCTGGAGAGTTTCTGCTCGCGTTCCTGCTCGACCTGCCGGGTGGCCTCGCGCTCGCGCTCCTCGCGGATGCGCTCGGCCTCCGATTCGGCCTCGGCGAGTATCTCTTCGGCCTGTTGGTCCGCCTCGGCGCGGATCTCTGTGGCCTGCGCGCGCGCTTCGTCTCGGATGTCCTCTACGACTGTATCGAGGCTCATGAGTGGGTTAGAAGACGGTTACAGTGTGAGGAACACGACGACCAGCGCCAGGATGACCAGCGTCTCCGGGAGGACCGTGAAGATGAGCCCACGGCCGAACATGTCGTCGTCCTCGGCCACGGCCCCGACGGCCGCCGCGCCGATACCACGCTCGGCGATCCCCGCACCGAGCGCCGCGAGGCCGACCGCGATGGCCGCACCTGCAGTCGGGCCGATTCCTACTGCCTGGAGTACGATTATCGAAAGCGAAAGTGTCTCGATCATGGCTGTGTCTTAGGCAATTATATCCTCCCATACCACACGCTTAAAACTTCTCAAAACGTGTCGAAGACCTCCCATCGAAGGGGTTTGAGACCGCTTTGCGGTGGCGCTCGGCCGGTGTCCCTGGACAGCCGGCTTCGGCCGCGGGACGGTCCGGCGTTGCCGGTGGCCGTGACGGGGCGTTCCGACCGCACGAACCGGGCGTAGAGTAACTCCCCCGGCTCAGTCGGTCGTGTGCTCGCGCTCGTGACCGAAGGGGAGATACTGGTCGCCACCACCCTCGTAGAACTTCCCGAAGAACTCGACGTACTCCAGGCGGATGGCCTGCAACCCGGCGGAGGTGATGCCGAGCACGAGCACCAGCAGGTGGCCGAGCACAAGCACCACAACCCCGGCGAGCGCACCGACGACGAGCCCGACCCCACCCTCGCCGTTGACCAGCCCCGAGAAGACGACCTCGTCGGGGACGGGTGCCTCGTCCATGAAGAAGATGAAGTGGAACTCGCCGTCGTGGAGTGTGGCGCCGAAGACGAGGAGATTCACCGCCAGTGCCATTCCGGCTTTCGCCAGCAACACCGCTGCGATCCGTGTGTAGGAGACAACGTGGCCGAACGTCTCGGTGATGGACTCGATGACACCGATACCACCCTCGGCGGCCGCCACCAACACGAGCCCGGTGACGAGCACCAGCAGTGTCGGGTCCATGACCAGCCCGAGGCCGGGAATCGTGAACAGTTCGACGAACGGGAGCCCCTGGAAGCCAAGCGGAATGGCGACGTTCTCGATAACCTCGCCGGTGACGGGGTTGGTCGCCCCCTCCGTGGCGAACACCTCCCACATGAACGCGGGCTTGGCGTCGACCGCGGTTCGGGTGAACACCCACGCCCACAGGCCGACGGTCATGATGATCCAGGAGAAGCTCTCCAGGAAGGCCTCGCCGACCCCGTGTTCGAGGTTGTTCACGAAGTCAAAGAGGCGGCCAACGACGATCTGGAGGACGCCGACCACCCCGCTCAACAGCAGCCACGCGTAGGCGTAGTAGACGAAGTGTGGCTGCAGACCCTTGTGGATCGGCGGGCTCCCGGCCCAGACAATCTCCCCGAGCCCGTGGAGCCCGAAGAACTCGCCGTAGAGGACGCCAAAGACAGCCGTGAACGCACCGGACCAGACGCCAATACCGCCCAGACTCCTGAGCACGTCACTGTCGAACGCCCGTATCATCCCGTATCCGATACCCATGTAGAGCAGCCCGTACCCGAGGTCGCCGATCATGAACCCGAAAAACAGCGGGAATGTGAGAAACATAATGATAGTCGGGTCGAGTTCGGAGTACTTCGGGCGGTTGATAATCTCGACCAGCGACTCGAACGGCTTGACCCCGCCGGGGTTGTTCTGGACGACCGGCGGGTCGGTGACGCTCATCGTGGCGGTGCCGCCGTCGGCGGCGGTCCGGTCGTCACCGCCGTCGGTCGCAACGTCGCCCCCGTCCGCGGCGGCCGTCGGCTCCGGCGACCCCGCGCCGCCCGGTTCGCGTTCGGTCACGCGACCCTCGTCGTCGTACTCGGCCTGCTCGAGTTCGGATATCTCGACGTGCTCGCCGACGGCCTCGTGCAGCGTCGCCACGAACTCGTCGTACTCGCCGGTCGGGATCCACCCTTCGGCGACAAACGCATTTTCGGTCGTTGCAAAGGAGAGCGGCGCCTCGCGGCGCTGCACCTCGACGGTCAACTCCTCCTCCGCCGCCAGCAGAAACGGGCCGACGTCGGCGGCGGTTTCGTCGAGTTCGTCCTCGACGGCGTCGAGTTCCGCCTCGAGTTCGGCCTTCCGCTCGGCGAGTTCCTCGCGGTACTCCTCCGGGCTCCCCTCGCCCTCGGGGACCTCGAGTTCGGTAAACGCCGCCTCGACGAGCGTGCGCTGGAGTGTCGACTCGTCGGTGTACGCGAACACGCCGACGACGTCCTCGCCGGTGAACAGCTCGTAGGTGTCGACCTCCGAGCCGGCCAGGGCGGCCTCGACGTCGTCGGGGTCGGCCTGGCCGACACGGACCGCCAGGCTGTCGTAGCCCGACAGGAGGTCGATGTCGACCCCGAGGTCGACGAACGGCTCCACCGTGTCGGCCAACTCCTCGACGCGCTGGAGTTCGTCGCGGACCTCGGCACGGCGGTCGTCCAGCTCGTTGACCTCCTGGCGGACCGCCTCGAGCTCCGTCTCGACGGTCTCCTCGGTGACGACCTGATTTGTCGCCCCGATATCGGCCTCGTCGACACCGAGGATGGCCTTCAGTGACCGGACCGTAACGAGCTTTTCGGCAGCCTCGTCGGCGCCCTCGACCGGGTCACCGGGCGAGAACCCCTCCCAGGAGCCGTCGTACTCGGTGAGGTGGAGAAGGTGGAGGTCGTGGACAGCCTCGACGACCTCGTCCATCACGGGTTTGGAGCCGGTCACCGAGACCCGGCTCATCCGCTCAGGTCTGAGCATGTACTGCCTCCTCAAACAGGTCGACAACGTGCTCGACCACCTCGTCCGTGCGCTCCTCGGCGGCCGCGGTCAACTGTTCGCGCTCCTCGCGGGCCTCCGCGAGGATTCGTTCGCGCTCGGCCTCGACCTCCTCGCTGGCCTCCGCGAGCCGCTGTTCGGCGGCCGTCTCGGCCTCCTCGCGGGCCGTCTCGCGGATCTCCTCGGCCTCCGCACGGGCCGCCTCGACGCGCTCCTCGGCCTCCTCGCGGGCCTGTTCGACGATCTCGTCGGCCTCCTGCTCCGCCTCTTTGATGCGCTCGAGAACCTGTGTCTGTGGCATTCCTCAATCATTCCAATGTACTGGGAGTCCCTATTTGGTAGTTGCGAAAGCGTGCGAGGGGAAAGCAGGGGGATTATGCCGTTTGCCCCCCAATCCTGTTCCGATGGGCGTCCTCGAGAACAAGGCGCGGGCCCGAACGTTCTACAAGTATCTCTCGAAGGTCTACGACCGCATCAACCCCTTCATCTGGAACGAGGAGATGCGTAACGAGGCCATCGCGATGCTCGACATCGAGCCCGACGACCACGTGCTCGATGTCGGCTGTGGAACCGGGTTCGCCACGGAGGCGCTGTTGGAACGCACCGAACACGTCCACGGACTCGACCAGAGCGGGCACCAACTCCGGCGGGCCTACGGGAAGTTCGGCAAACGCGGCCCTGTCAGATTCTATCGCGGCGACGCCGAACGCCTCCCCTTTGCCGACGATGCCTTCGACGCGGTCTGGTCCTCGGGCTCGATCGAGTACTGGCCCAACCCTGTCGACGCCTTGACCGAGTTTCGCCGGGTCACCAAGCCCGGCGGCACAGTGCTGGTCGTCGGCCCGGACTACCCCGATAACACCGTCTTCCAGAAGCTCGCCGACGCGATCATGCTGTTCTACGATGAGGCGGAGGCCGACCGGATGTTCGCCGAGGCCGGGTACCCCGACTTCGAGCATCACATCCAGCAGGCCCGACCCGGCAGCCCCCGCGCTATCACGACCGTCGCCGCCCTCCCGGAGTGACACCGAGGGAGACCGCCGGCCCCACACACCCTCAGGCCGCCGTCTCCAGGCGCGCGACCACCCCTGTACTGGTCCGGACCGTCACCGAGACGCTGTCCCCGGGCTCCAGTTGTGTGTTTGTCGACGCGAGCCGGAGGGCGGCGGTCTCCCCGGCACGCCACCGGCCGTCGTGAGCGCTGTTGAACGGCCCGGTCGGCCCGCTCTCGAAGCCGGTCGCGGCAAAAAACGGGACGGGTGGCTGGTGGGTGAGGGGTACCCCGCCGACCCGGACGGTCACGTCCAGGTCGGTCACGGTGAGGGTGTCACCGCCCTCGTGTGTGAGCGCAACCCGGTCCGGGCCGGCCTCGGCTGTCAGACTCAGCCGCGTGGTCGGGACCGTCGCCGGCTCGTCGGTCGGGACGGCGGCGAACACTGCGGTCCCGGCGACGACCACGATTCCCAGGAGGGCTGCGGTACCGACGACGGAACTGACCGCGCGCATGGGGGGCTTGGCCGTGGCTTCCTACTTGAACGCTGGCCACACTCCAGGCGTCGCCGACGCAGGGGGCGATAGCGGCTGACTACGGCCCCGACAGCGTCACGTTCGCCGCCCCGCTCGTGGCGTTCACCCGGAAACTGCCGGCGGGCTGGACCGTCAGGAGACGTCCGTCGCTCCCGGTCGTGCCGACGCGCTGCCCGTCGATATGGACCGTCGCGTCGACCGGGGTGGTGCCGTCCCCTGGCCGCGTGACAGTAACCCACATCGGCCCCGTGGAGTGGGTCGCGTTTACCTGGACCCGGAGGCGGTCGGTGGCCGCAGTCCGCGTCAGCGCTACCGGCACCGTCTCCGGCGCGTTCGCCTGTGTCTCGTGGAAGACGTCCCGGGTCGCGCCGTCGAGATACGCCCGGAGGTCCCCCTGCGGGTGGGAGGCCTCGATGAGGTAGACCGACGCATTCCCGAACCCGCTCAGGCTCGGGCTGCCGATGGCGCTCTCGAACACCCACGGGTAGAGTTCGCCGGCGCGCTCGTAGGCAACGGTGACACTCCCGAACTGGTTTGGCTCGCCGGGCGAACGGTCAGCATGAAGTGTCGCCTGTCGACGGTAGGTCCCGTCGTCGACGGTTGCCGCTACGAGCCCGTCGTTGGCGGCCTCAAGATAGACTGTCCGGGGCCCCTCAGCGCCGGTCATGCCGGCGATGACCCGGTCAATGACAGGGTTGGGGAGCGCGATGAGCGTCCCGCGCAGCCGAGCGACCTGTGTCTGTGTCCCGACCGGTAGCGAGAGCCTGGCCGACCCCTCGGCCCGCTCACCGAGGCGATTGAGTAACGCCCGCTCCTGTGTGGCGGCAACCCGGACCGTCCCGAGCCGGCGGAGGAACGTCCGGGTCGTGGTTTCGTCCTCGCTGTACGCGGTCAGTAGCTGGCGTTGGCGGTCACCCAGCCGGTCGAACCGCCGCTCGATACCGGCCAGGGCGTCGGTGACTACGCCGAGCCGGGCCGACGGGGACCCGGCGCGCTCGAGTCGCTCATCGAGCGTGAGCTCCGCGTGTCGGCCACCGACGCGGGCCGCCCCGACCGAAACCGCACTCGCGACGTCGACCTCAGCCTGTGTGTACGTGCGCCGGGTGACACCGCCTGGGGTCGCCTGATTCGGGGTGTCCGTGAGCGTGAGGACCGCGCCGGGGCCCTCGGGTGGGTCCGCCGCGGGGCTCGCGGGAGTGACCGCGCCGGCACCGGCGCCGGTGAGGAGGAGTCCGGCCACGAGAAGACCGGCAAACGCGAGCAGCCGGGAACCATGGAGGGCGGTCATCGTCGTCCCGTATCCGTCGCGCACACAAAAATGGTAGCCTCCGGCCGGGAGGACATAACGCTACGAGCGGGCCGCAGACAGTTTATGCGCCCGTCTGACGTTTTATCTCCCGATAGGAAGGGTTTTTCCGCCGCACCGTCCACGTACCAGGTA
>JBLGCN010000001.1:0-29520 GCA_047617405.1 Natronomonas sp. | reverse complement strand
TGCTTGGCCAGCACCTCCAACACGGCGGCCTCGTTCGTGTCCGGTTGCACGGGGATGGGGTCTGAGTCGGTGTTCGGGTCGATTTCGATGGGCATGGGCAGGGTACACAGCGTGTCCAACTGTGTCTAATCCTGTCTAATCAGGTCTGGCGTATTAGTGTTTCGGGGGCGCGGCTGTCGCTGGGCGTCGGAACGGCGGTGTTACCGACGAGCGGGCGGCCAGGGGCGTGCCTGGGCGACGGCGATGGTGAGGCGACGTGTTGGAGCGGCGCCGCCGAGGTCAGTCCAGCCGGCCGTGGTAGTGCGTGACCGTCTCGATGATCGTTCCGGCCGCCGGGTCGACGCGGTGCCACGTCCTCCGGCTGGCCGCCCACACCGTCCCGTCGTGGGTCCACAGGTGGCGGATGTCTTCGTCGTTCGGCGCCGCCAGCGACCACGCGATGCCGCCCTCGGTCACGCCGAGGAGGGCGGGCTCGTCCGCGAGGTCGAGGTCCGGGTCCAGGTCCGGGTCGTCGTGGCCGCCGTTCCGCTGGTCGAGCAGGAGAACCAGCGTGTCGCCGGCGACGAAGCCGTGCCGAACCCCGACCGGGAGCCGGTGGGCCTGCCCCCCGACGCGGACGGTCCCCTCGTGGTCGACGGTCGCGCCGATCTCCGGGAGGAACCAGGACAGCGACGGCGCCGGGTTGGTGTCCGTGGGCGTGTCGAGCACGTCGGCTTCCGGCGAGCGGTACTCGGCGTCGCGGTGGCGCTCGGTCAGGTCCGCGGGTGAGTCACCGTTGAGCAGCGCCGACAGGCCGGGGTCGTAGTCGAAGGTGAGCCGGACCCAGCACTCCTCGGTGTCGTGCCACTCCGGGAGCAGGCCCAGCAGCTCCAGCGTGCCGGCGTCGCCGGTCAGGTCCTCGGCACCGCTGGCGACGACGGGCGCGGAGAGGGTTTTGACCTCGCCGCCACGAGCTCGCAGTTCGACCGTCGACGTGGTAGCGCCGATTTGTGGGACCTGCCCCTGCCGGTCGGTCGAGAGCGTGAGCGAGAGCCGATAGCGCGCCCCCGGGTAGCAACCGTGGCGCGGGAGGAGCCAGTCGGCGAACTGGGGCAGTCCCTCCAGCGGGTAGGCCGGCCACGCCGTCATGGCGCCGTGCTGTTCGAGGTGCCCGTAAAGACGGAGGGCAGTCCGAGCGGGCATCGTGCCCGGCCGTTGTACGGGCCCGTACCTAAACCGCATGGCGGGTGCTCAGGCGCCGCGTCGGGCGACGGACTGAAGCGCGAGGGCGTAGCCGGCGGTGGCGGCGATGAGAAGGATGGCCACGGCGGTCGCCGCCGCGCGGAGGGGTGCCGGGAGGGCGTAGCCGGCGGCGTGGGCAGCGGTGGCCAGGACAGGGCCGCCCGCCAGGACGGCGCCGACCGCGACCGGGCGCCGGTGTGAGCGTGACGGGGCGAGCGGGAGCCAGACCAGCCGCCCCAGGACGTGCCGATCCCGGGCGACGAGGAGCGCGTGGAGGCCGGGAGCGCCCCGTGCGAGCGGGCTGGAGTCGCGTGGGTCCAGCGGCGGGAGGTCGCCGTCGAGGCCGGGCGCGGCAGCCCGGGTGGCGGCCGACAGGCCGGTCGCGAGCGTGTTGCAGAGATAGATGGCCGGCAGCGCCGCGAGCCCGAGGGCGTGGAACTGGTCGTGGAGGATGGTGATGGCGAGTAGCAGCACGCCGCTCGCGATGAACGCGCCCGGCAGGCGGTGGAGCCGGGTGGCGAGACGCTGCTGGTCGGCCGGAGTCCACGCTCGGAGCGTGGCGTGGGCGTCGGCCAGGGCCGCCCGGCGGTCGTCGGGCAGGAGGGGGGCGTGGCGCTCGTGATACGGGGCGCTCGGGTCGGTGGCGTCGCTCCCGTCGGTGGCGGGCGTGGTGGGCATTCGTGTGTGGAGCGGCGGTAGCGGCGACGGTGAAAAGCCATCGGGCGGGACTCCCGCGGCCATCGAGCGGTCGGGCGGCGTCGAATCTGACGTGCGTCGAGTGAGCAGCGCGAGGAGTGATCGCCGAGTTGTGAGCCCGGGGGCGTCGGTCGAGGCGGTCGACGGACGGGCGGTGATTGCGGGCGGCCGTGGACGGGCGGGCAGTTCGCCCGGGAGTGGGCGGTGGGGCCGTCAGTCCTCGTTGGCGTCGGTCGGAAGCACGCCGAGCAGGCCGACCACGCCGTAGAGGAGGGCCACCGGCAGCGCGACCGTCAGCGCGAGGACCGCGGTGAAGGCCGCGCCGACCGCGAGGCCGTCGGTGTAGCCGACCAGGAGGCAGAAGCCGGCGGCGACCGCGCAGAGCAGGTAGGCGGCCGCGTCGCCGCCACGGGGGTTGGCCAGTTCGTACAGCGACCCGAGGACCGCCACGCCGACGAGGACCGCCAGCGGGACGAGCAGCGGGTCGGCGGTGCGCAGCGGCGCAATCAGGTGTTCGATTCCAGGCATCGTATCAATAGTTAGTAGCGGAAGTGTCATAAATATTACGCCCGTAGTGCGTTAGGTAATTTGGCGGTCCTGGGGCGCAGCCCCCGGTGCTGACGGGTCGACGCGGCGCGGCCACGATCTTCCGGCAGGAGACAGCGCCGGCCACGGCAGCGGGGCCAGCGGGGAGAGCTCGGTGAGCACGCCGAGGTCGGGTCGAGACGGGAGGGGCGGGAGTGGCGGCGCGGGCGGGGGGCCAGCGGTTTCAGGCTCCGAAGCCGCGCCCGGGCCTATAACGCCCCGGAAGCCGGAGTAAGAGTTGGAGGTGGCTGGGCCGGGGAGGTGTCCACGTCCGGATTGCGGTCTACCACGCTGCCGATGCCCGGCCAGCCCCCTCTGGCCGGCCTTCCTGGTTGACGCTCCGCTCCCGGAGCGGCTGGTCTGTCGGCTGGCCTAATAACTACCAACCAAAGGGCGTAACCTTTATGTCAATCGCGCCACTAACCCCATATGCGAGGGAGGTCATCCGATGACGGAATCCAACACACAGGCGGCACGACTGGCGAAGCGCGACACGACCGACGAGGAACCCGCACGACTGGCGAAGCGTGATGCGGGCGAGTCCGGCGGGACGGAGCGCCCGGCGGCGCGGGGCACGGACCCGTCGGGCTACGAGCGCGCCTACCAGGAGCGCGCGTTCGGCGTGACCGACGAGGTGGTGGCGGCGGCTCGGTCAGCCTACGCCCGGTTCACCCACCTGTTCACCGTCACGGTGCTGGCCGTGGTGGCAGCGGCGGTATCCGGGACCGCCCTCTCGCTGGGGGAGACGGCGGTGGGGGCACTCGTCATCGCGGCGGCGGTCATCGGCGGGGCCTACACCGCGCGAGCGGGCATCCGGGCGGCGGTGGCGGCCTACCCGGTGGTCCGGGCGGAGGTGCGAATCGCACTCAGCGAGTGAGGGCGGGCGCCCACGGACGCGCCGCGGCGGTCGAATCGAGCCACCGACCATCCCTGGTCCCCCGCTGACGCAGCACGCCCCACCGACGCGCCGCCGGTCGAGCGGCGCCGGTCCTCCACTCCCCCACGCCGGTCCCCGACCCTCCCGGCCGGACTCCCGGCCAGCCGGCCCTCTCGTTCTCTCCGTCGAGCCCGCGACGATCTCCAGCGCCCGCGGCACCGAGCCCGCGCTCCCGGCGTCGCCACTCCCAGGGCCCGGCAGCAGCTCCGGCGCGCAGCCATCCGATCAGCGCCCCACGGGGAGCGCCGCCGCTTTTCGCCGCCCCACCGACGCGCCGCGGTGCCGCGGTGCCGCGGTGCCGCCGGTCGAGCGCCGAGCGCCCGCCGGAACAGCCTACCACCCTATGGGCGTAACCTTTATGCCAATCGCGCCACTAACCCCTTATGCGAAGGAGGTCAGCGAAACTATGAGCGAAACCAACGCGGACACGACCGGAAGCACCGACAACGACCGACAGGCCGAGAGCGCCCTCGCGCGCCTCACGGACGCGGTGGCGGAACTGGAGGAGGCCGCGGCCGAGGTGGAGGAGGCCGACGTGGAGGACGCGGCGAGCGCCGCGCTCATCGAGGCCGAGAGCGCGCTGAAGGACGCCGAGAGCGTCGCGGAGGACACGCGCAAGGACACGGTGGAGACGCCTCTGGAGGCCCGCGTGGAGTCGGGCGACGCGCTGGAGGCTGGCAACCTCCGCGCCACGCGCGTCGAGAGCCACCAGAAGTACCTCTACGACGCGCAGGCGACGGCGCAGGCGCTCGCGGAGGCCGACGACGAGGCCGCGGCGCTGGCCACCCTCGCCCCCGAGGGCTGGATGGTCGTCCCCGAGGAGGCGGCCAGCGTCTCCGAGAGCGACGCGGTGGACCTGCTGGCGGACATCGAGGGCGTGGACCCCGAGGAGCACATCGGGCGCAGCGCGTACTCGTACTTCCGCGTCACCCGGCAGGACTGAGCGGGCGGCCCCGGCCCGCCCCCGCGGTGCGGTGCGTCGGTGCGGGGCGGCGCGGTGCGTCGGCGCGGTACGTCGGCGCGGTGCGGTGGTCGAGCGGCCCCGCGGCGGTGCGGCGGCGCTCCCCGCTGGGCGGTGGTGCCGGCGACGGTCAGCGGGCTGCCTGAGAGCTGTTTCTGAGGGACGCGGCGCGACGCCGACCAGCGGCCGCGCGACCTGCCGCCGGACCGGACGCGAGCCCGCGCAGTTGATCGTCAGCGCGGCGACGGTCGAGCGCCGCTCAACAGCCCGGTATCTAACATTCTACGGGCGTAATCTTTATGTCGGTCGCGCCACTACATTAAGCTGCGAGGAGGTCAGGTCAGCTATGTTCGCACCCACATCCACCACCGTCGAGGAAGTGCCGCACGAGGACCACGCCCCGGACCTGCTGGAGAAGCACGGCCTGGAGGTCGGTCAGCGTGTCGAGGTGGACTGGTCGGCGGGCCTCTCACCCATCGACTCGTTCACCGGGACGGTCGCATACGCGACGGACGGCCACCAGGAGATCATCCACGTCGAGGCGGACGACGATGCCTACCCGGACGGGAGCATCCACGGCGGCACCCACGACGCCGCGCCGGAGTGGGTCAAGCCGCTGGACGAGGGGGACGAAGGGCGATGAGTGCCGCAGTCGACGCCGAGGGGCGAGGGGTGGAGTCCCCACTCGCCAGCCTCGCCACCGCGCTCGCAGAGAAGGCTAGCTCCGACGAGCCACGCCGCCCCGCGAGCGGATACGACGCGGCAGCGGGCCGGCAGCAGGCCCGGACGTTCAAGCGGATGGCCAACTACGCCAGCCGCCTCGCTGGCAGCGACCGCGACGACGTAGCCGTCCTCAGCGAGTTCCGAGCCGGCCTGCTGGACGGTGCCAGGACCGCGGAGGACCGCGCCCGTCGGATGGATTCCCACGGAGCCGCAGCGGCCGAGCGCGGCCGGGCGAGTGCCCTCCGGGCGGCCGCACGAGAGGCTGAAAACCGGTTGGAGTAGCGCCGACCGCGGCACCAGCCCGACCGGCCACCCCAGCCACCCGCCCCTTCTACGCTGTCACGAGCTCGCCAGCGCCGCGCAGAGATCGCCAGCAGCCCCGCCCCCGCGCCGCCGCCGTCGAGCGGCCCCAGGTTCCGCAACCAGAGCCGCCCGCCCCACCACCAGCCGATCACGCCCAGCGGGAGCGCCGCCGCAATCGCCACGGCCGACGCGAGCGTGGCGCTAACTACCTAACAACACCCGGGCGTAACTTTTATGCCAGTGGCGACACTACCCTGATACGCGAAGGAGGTCAGGTCAGACATGAGCGAGAAGCCACACCGAGTCAGCGAGGCGGAGCGGGTAGCAGCATACGAGGAGTACGACCGAATCACGGCCCGCAGCGACGCCGCGCGGGCCGCCAAGACATTCGCCGCGCGGCTGGCGATAACGCCGGTCGCCCTGGTTCTGGTCGCCCTCCTCGGTGGCCTCGGGACCACCACGACCACGGCCTACGTGATGCTGAACATCGTCGCGGGCGTGGCGATGGGGGCGTGGACGGTACGGGCGGGTATCCGGGCGGCCAACCACGGCGGGGCGTACCTGCTGGGCCGCGTGCGCGCAGCCCTCCGAGTGGTCCGTAAGCGCCCCTGACGGGGGCGGTCGAGCAGGCCGCGGGGAGCCACCGCGAGAGCAATCCCCGAGCCCGTCAGCGGCGGCTGGGGGCATCGAGGAGTCACGGTCGGGCGGCGCGGCGCCCCGCGAGCAACAGCCACAGCAGCGCCGCCTCGCGGCCGAGAGATCGACAGCAGCGCCGCCCCGGCCCACACGGACACCGTGGCCGGCAGGGAGCGCCCCGGCCGGGAGCCGCCCGCCTCTCAAGCCACCGCATCCGCAACTACCTACCAGACTGGGAGCGTAACCTTTATGGCAATCGCGCCACTAACCCCTTATGCGAAGGAGGTCAGGTCAACTATGAAGCAAGCTAACCTCACGGATTTCGGCACGGTCACGCCCCGAGCGGTCAACCACAGCGACGCGGTTTCGGCGGTTCGCGTTCTCCCCCGGGCACCGGAGGGCGGCGACGCGGTGGTCACGGCGGCCACGGGGCCGCGCCCGGTGCGGCAGGCAACCACGGCGGCCACGCGGAAGGCCCCGCGCACGGTCACGGGCGAGGCCGAGGCCGCAGTCGCGCCGGTCAACCCGGCCCCGGAGCCCCGTGACGTGAACACCCGAACCGAGGCCGCGGTGCGCCCGGTCGGGTACGACGGGCCGAACCCGGAGACGGGCGGTGTGTGGACCCACCCCAGTCTCGCGGAGGGCCGCTCGCAGGCGGGCTACACGGCCAACTGACGGCGGCGGCAGGGGGCTGACGCCCCACCCGACGCGCGGTGGTCCCGGTGCCACGGACGGCGCCGCGCCGGTTCGACTCCGGCGGTGTGTCGTTGCGGAGCGAAGGAGGTACCCAACTATGCGAGACTACCAGACGACGTTCGGCATCGAAGTTGAGGCGGGCGGAGAGCCAACCCCGCGGGCGGTCGCGCTGGCGACGGCGGAACTCCTCGGCGCGGTCGAGAACGCGACGGTGTGGGACGCCCACGTCCACGACGAGGCCCATGCCGACGCCGAGCCGGTGGACCCGCACGAGATGTTGACGCTCGGTGTCAGCCTCTCGTTCAGTTCCGACGACCACCCAGAGGCGATCTTCGGACTGCCGGAGCAGGTCGAGGCGTGCGAGACGGCCCAGGAACTCGGCACCGGCCCCGCACCCGGACCCGGCGAGGGCGAGGACACCGTGCCGCTGGCCGAGGCGTGCAACAACTGCGGCTGGAACGACTGGCACCGCTACGAGCCCGACGACGGCATCGACGTGTGGTTCGAGTGCGCGACGCCCGGCTGCGGGGAGACGCGGCTCAACCCCGGCGGGCAGGTTGCCGAGAGTGACGGAGCAGAGCAGGCGGGCCTGTGGGTCGGCGCTCCCGGCCCGGAGTGGAACGGCATCATCGACGCGCCCACGTCGACCATCGCCACGTTCGTCGGCGGCTACCGCCACCCCGACCGCCACCGCGTGCGGGTGTGGGCCGGGCCGACCGACGAGCACGACCGCCCCGACCTGACGAGCCACACCGGACGGTCCGTCCCGGAGGACGCCCGGTACGTCATCGAGGGAGTCCGAGCCGGGGAGCGGCCGACCCTCGCCGCTGAGCGGTTCGCTGCAACCCTCGCCGGAGCGTACCGGGCGGCGGCCGCCATCGGTCGCGCCATCGCCGACGGAGAGGCCGCCGCAACCTACCACGACGTGTCGGACCAGTCCGACCGGTTGGTCGCGGCGCCGGGCGACGAGTGGGCCGCGATGGGCCCGGACGACTACATGGGCCACCGCTCCCGACAGACGGACGTGCTGGGCGGCTACACGCACCCGAGCGGCGCCGCAGTCCACATTTGGGAGTCGCCCACCGACGCCGAGGGCGAGCCCGCCCCTGTGTCGGAAGTCGGCCAGGAGCCACCTGCGGACGCGCACTACACCATCCGGTACTACCCGAGCGACCGACAGAAGTCAGTCCGGGAGCGGTTCGCACCGACGCTAGTCGACGCCTGCCGGGCGGCCGTCGAGCTCGCCGAAGTCGAGGGGACCGACGCCGAGGGGGAGAAGCGCAAAGACGCCCCCGCCCCAGGAGGCCGGTAGCCGATGCTCGGGAACACACCCACGCGCAGCCGTTCGGTCGACCGCGAGACCGCCGAAGGGCCCTGCCAGGAGTGCAAGAGCGGCGAGTACCACTACGCGGGCGGCGACGCGGGGCGCGACTACTTCAAGTGCGACGCCTGCGGCGACCGCGTGCGGGTAGTCGAGTGATGGCCACCCAGCAGCCACCCGCGGGCGACGCCACCGAGCAGGCCGACGGCCACGTCATCCGATCTCCGTTCCGCCCCCTGACGCGGGGCGCCCGGCGCGACCTGGAGGAGTACGACGTGCGGGGCGAGGTCGAAGCCGACGAGACCGGCCGCGGCGGCGGGGTGGTCGTGGCCGAGCGCCCGCCAAAGTCCCTCCGTGAGAAGCACGAACTCCGGGTTGACGAGGCCCCCGAGGATGTGTGGGAGAGCGAAGACGGTCAGACCGTTCGGGTCTACCCTGACTACGTGACCGTCGACGGACGAGAGACCCCGATGGACCCCAGCGAGACACGCGAGAAGTGCCGCGAGAGCGCCCGCTTCTCGCCCGTCGAGCAGTAAGCCGGCCGGAGTCGAGACCGAGCCACCTTCTCACCGCCACGCCACTACCGGCAGCAACGGCCAGCGCAGCAAATCAACCGCACGTCCGCGCCCCACACCCACCAGGACCACCACCCCGCCCCATCCGATCACCGCCCAGCGGGGAGCGCCGTCGCTTTCTCGATGTCCCACCGACGCCACGAAGCCGCCCGGCCGGGCTTGCCGAAGATGCCTAACACTATACGGGCGTAATCTTTATGTCAATCGCGACCCTAACCCCGTATGCGAGGGAGGTCAGGTCAGCTATGAACCACAATATCCCCCAGGCGGTTCAGGAAGAAATCGAGCGACACCGCAGCGGCGACACGGCGGCGGGCGTCGAGATGGCGATGGAGATTCGGAAGGCGACGGGCCGAGCGGCGGCCGGGCCGGTAGACGACACGCTGGTTCGGGTCCGCTACCGCGAGGGCGAGGCAGCGACAGGGCCGGTCGGCGGGATGGCGGGCGCCCTGCTGGCCGAGGAGGGCTACGTGTACCGAGAGACGCGCGACGGGTACGGCGGCGCGTTCGCCGTCTACGAGGTGGACCGATGAACGCCGGTCGGCTGACGCCCGCTGACGGGCCGCGGTCCCTACCGCTGGACCCCACGCGCTCAAAGACGCCCGCCGCCATCGAGGCGGACCTCGCCCCCGCCCGGCGGCGGGTCAGTCGGATTCACGCCGCGCTGAAGGTGTGCGACAAGCACACCGCCGCGGCCCGCGCCCGGCACCTGGACACCGCCCGCAAGAACCTCGCCGGGGCCATCCGTCGCTACGACGAAGCCGTCGGGGTGGCCGAGCGGTCGTTCTCGCCCGGGACCCGGCAGCACTACCACGCCATCCGTGAAGCCGCCCGTGACGCGCTGGCCGCGGCCCAACCCGGGCCGGACGGACGCGACTGGAACGGGTACGTCTACGCGGTCCAGCGACTCGTTCGACTGGTCGAGGGCGAGACGCAGGAGCGAGTTGAGCGCCGCTTCGAGGACTTCTACGCCCCCGCCGCCGGAAGCGACGAGGCCGCGCAGTAGCGGTGGTGGCGGGGCCCCAGACACGGGCCTCAACACCCGGCCTCTGACGCGGCGGCGGGGGTGGCTACCCCGCGAGCAGCCACCGATGCCACCGGCAAAAAACCGGCGCCCACGACAGCCAAGACGATCTTCTGATCGCGACGCCGAGCCCGCCAGCGACGCGACACCGCAAGCGCCCGTCGCCGTGAGATTCCCCTAACACTACGAGGGCGTAATACTTATGCCAATCGCGCCACTACGTTAGGGTGCGAGGAGGTCAGGTCAGAATGAGTCAGTCAGTCAACGGCGGAACGGCGAGCGAGGATGACAGCGCGGTAGACACCTCAGCGGCCGCGGACGCGGAGCTCATCCGCGAGGGGCTTCCGAAGGATGTCTGCGAGCGACTGACGGACGCAGCGTTCGCGCCGGGTGCGGTGCGGGAACTGCTCCGGGACTGCTACTACATGGGCCCCATCAGCGTCGGGTCCGGCGGGTGGCACGGGGCCTACGGCAACGGCCAGCCAGGGACGGGGCTCCGACGCCCGAACGGGGCGCTCTACAACTACCCGCGGTCGTGGCGGGCGTCGGCGCTCCGGCGGGCGCTGGAAACCGGCCTACTCACCCACGCGGGCGACGGCCGGTTCGTGACGACCGAGCGGGGCGCAGCGGTCCTCCGACGGGTGGACCGCTGTCCCGAACACCTCATGCAGCGGGAGCCAGCGGTCGAGACGACGCGCTACGTCGGCAACCCGAATACCGAGGGCCACCTGGAGAGCCACGCGCTCGTGACCCGGTGCCCGTTCTGTGAGGAGACGGGGTACGACTACTCCGGGTCGACAACGCGGGGCTACTCCAAGTTCGAGCGAGACGAGGAGGCCCTGGAGTGGGCGGTCGCGGCCATCAGCGACGTGCCGGAGGCCCGGACGTTCGGCGGTGAGCGCGAGATTCGAGACGAGGCCGCCGACCAGACGCCCATCGTAGACGCCGAGCACGTCGAGACGGTGGTCAACACCCACGTCGAGAACCACACGCCGCCGAACCCCCGCGAGTTTGCCGACCCGCATGACGAGGGGCTGTTCGGCCGGCAGGTCGTCACCGTCCCCTCCCAGGGCGAGCACTACCACTACGAGGGCACAGACGAGGCGGTCGTCGTCAAGCGAAGCGGCGAGCAGGGCGACATCCACATCGTCCCCGACCCCGACGGCGAGGACGGTCGGCTCAAGGTTGAGATGGGCTACGAGACGGCCGTGGAGCGCGGTGTGAAGGACCGACTCCACCCCGAAGCCGAGGGCGCCGAGTGGAACGGCGACTACTGGACGGTCGAGGCCAACCGCATCGGCCGGGTCCTGTCAAAGTTGACGTTCGCCACCTACCCGCCGGAGGTCAACCGCTGGGAGTGCGACGGCAACGTGTTCCCGGACGCCGACGAGCAGGTCCCCGAGGAAGCGGAGTACCTGGACGTGACGGTCAGCCCCGCGGCGATGCGAGCCGTCGAGGTGGCCGTTCCCGGCGTCGACGCCAGCGGCGACCTCGCGGAGTGAACTCCCGGCCCTGTTGCTCCCGGCAGCCAGCGGTGAGCTCGCCGCCGCTCAGTTGATCGTCAGCGCGAGCTATCCTCGCCCGTCCCCGCACACACCGACCGTGGTGCCGTCCTTCAGAAAATTGACTAACACTATACGGGCGTAACTCTTATTACAATCGCACACCTACATATGAGTGTAAGGAGGTCAGAATTATGTCAGAGACACGCCCTACCGACGAAAGCCGTTCCAGTATCGACATGGAGACGCTGCGCGCCGCCGCCCGCCTCGGCGGGGAGACGCTAGAGGAGACGGTCGCAGACATCCTCAACGAGAACGCGCAGCAGGTCGACCTCAGCGCCGGCGTGGAGTTCATCAGCGCCGCCCTGGGCGGCGAGGGGAGGGAAGGCCCTCCGGCTATCCTGGCCGACTTCGCCATCGGCGGGCCGCGCCAGTCGTTCGACGGCGTGTGCCAGAACGGCATGGTCCGAGTGATGCTCAAGGACGGCGGTGAGTGGACCCACCAGACGGTCGAGGTGCAGGTGAGCGAGGAGCTGAGCGAGCGGATGGACGCCACGGTCAAGGAGACACGCGCCTAACGGGGGTTCCAACGATGGGCTTCAGATGCCCGGTCTGCGGCTACCACGCGACGAGTTACCCGCGCTCGGCCGGGATGCGGGAGATGCACAACCACTACGGAGACGAGCACCCCCGGCGATGGAAGGCCGTTCAGACGCTCCGTCAGCGCGAGCGACAGGAGCGGTCGTTCCTGGACCGGCTCCTCAACGGGTCCGACGTGCCCGGCATCGAGGAGGTCGACCCAGACGAGGTTCTGGGGGACGACGCTGGCGAGCCCGCCGCGACCCCCGGGTAGTCCCCGGGTGTAGAGACGGCCGCGGTCAAGGCGTGTTTCTCCGAGCAGTTGATCGCCAACGGCCAGCGGACCGCTCTGTTATCTACCATCCTACGGGCGTAATCTTTTTACCAATCGCGACACTATCTATGAGTGCGAGGGAGGTCAGAGACTATGGAAGCAACCACACAGAACGACCGACAGACGGACGAGAGCCAGTCAGACATCCCCGACGACCCGCCGGAGCAGCCCGGCGCGTACCGACTCAGCCACGACCAGAGTACCAGCCCCGAGACCCGGACGGTCGCGTGGCGGCAGGAGTTGGCGGTCGAGGACCACTACGTCAGGGTCCAGAAGCACGCCGATGGGTCGGGGCACGCGACGGCCTACTACTCCGGCCACGACACCAGCCACACCGACCTCACCGACGGCCAGGAGACGACCCCGCGCGAGGCATACGAGGCCGCCCTCGCGTTTATCCGTGGAACGGACGAGTGACCGCTAACGACCGAACATTCCCATGTCAGACCTGAGTCACGCGGACGTGGAGGAACTGGTCGAGGAACTGACCGAGCGGCTGGAAGACGAGGGCTTCGAGGTATCGCCGGGGTCGACCGGCGGCAACCCCGAGTGGCACGCCCACGCCCCCAGAGACGGCCGCGGAGACGGGTGGCGAGTCAGTATCTCAACGAATCTCTGACCCACCCCGGACGATGGATGGACCAGACCCCTTCCGAACCGAGCGGCGCCGGCAACAGGACGAGCGGGACCGGGCCGAGGCCGCGGTTCGGGAGGCGGTCGAGCCGGTGCCCGACGTGGTATGCACGGCGTGCCCCGAGGCACCCGTGATGGAGTACCAGCGGGCCCTCAGCAAGCCGAAGCCGGGGGCGGACGCCCCGGTCATCGAGGCGGTGTGGGAGTGCCCCACCTGCCAGTCGACGGCTTACGGCTACGTCACCGACGATGGCCTCACGCCCGTCCTTGACCGAGCTCGTCCCGCCGACGAAGCGGAGTAGCACAGCGCGACGAACCCCGACGCGGACGCCGAGAAGCGATGCCGAGCGATCCAAAACGGAGGTAGCCAACGATGAACGCAACCGGACGCACCCACGACAGTACCGAGCGCAACCGAGACAGCGGTGAGACAGCCGTCGAACCCCACCCCTTCGCCGGCGCAAGCATCCCGACGGCGCGGGACGCGATAGCCTACGCTCGCAACGACGACCGACTCGCCGAGGTGGAGCGCGACAACTCCCCAGACAGCGGCCAGATGTGGTTCGAGGGGTCGCCCCCCGTGGTCCGGGCGTTCGCAGATGCCACGGGAGCCACGACCGTCGTCGCCGACGGGCGGCCTGGATGCGAGCAGGTCGGCATCGAGCGCGGAACGCCCGAGCGCCCCGACGCCGACCCTGAGAAGGCTGCCGAGGTCCGCGCCGCCCTCCTGCGGCAGCAGAGCGAGTGACCGCCAGTTTCCGATTCTCTCCGTCGACATTCCGATAGCCTGCCAGCGGTGCGGGGCGGTAGAGTGCCCAGAACCGTCGTGAATGGCAACAGAGGGACAGTTATCGGAATTGTGGAAACCGCTCCCCCGCGCCCAAGACGGTCGAAGCCACATCATCCAGCGCGGGAGCGGACCCGCACCCCCCGCCCGCCGACCGGCGCGGAAGATCGAGAGCCCGACGCCGGACACGACCGGGACCGGACACCGAGACTACGCCCGGCGGGCCAGGGGACACCTGTAACCTACCATAACAAGGGCGTAACCTTTATGCCAATCGCGCCACTATATTAGGATGCGAGGGAGGTCAGAACCCATGAGCAAGACTCAATCACCGACGGCGGACGGCGAGCAAATCAGCGGCCCCAGCATCGAGCGGGCGGGGCTACTCCCGCGGCCGGGCCACGACACCCGACAGGCTGTCTCCGAGGACGAGCAGCGAGCTCGCGAGCAGTCGATGCTCGTCGTCCCCTACGTGGACATGGACGGCGAGGCGACCGGGATGTACGAGGTGTTCACGGAATCGCCCGACCAGGACGGCGGCGACCTCGGGCGGTACGACGTGGACCTCGCGGGCGGTGACGGCGGGCGGTGCCTCTGCCCGCACCACCAGTACCGCGAGGCACGGTGTAAGCACATCCGACGGGTCGCGCTGGCGATCAACGAGAGCGACGTGCCCGCCCCCGAGCAGGACGCTACCCGGTACATGGGCGCCGGGCTGACGGCCCGCGTTCGGGCGTTCGAGGCCGAACACGCAGAGCGGGTGGCCGCTGGCGGACTCACGGAACGGGCGAAGGACGCCGCCCGACTCGCCGGCGCCGCCCGCCGCGCCCGCGACGAGTGGAAGTCCATTCGCCCGGACGACGGTGACGGCGAGCCCGCGCCCTTCGCGCTCACGGACGCCGCCGGTACGCTGGCCGACCTGCTGGCGGGCGAACCGTGCGCCGAGTGCGGCAAGACGTTCGACAGTGAGGCCGCTCGCAACGGCCACATGGCCGTCCACAGCCCCAGCGACCCGGCGTGCCCGACGTGCGGTGAGACGTTCGGGACCGAACCCGCCCGCAACGGCCACATGGCCGTCCACAGCCGCAACGGGGGCGACGGGCGATGAGCGAGGGCGGCCATCACATCCCTGACGACCCCGACGCTCTCGGGCCCCGGACGGTGGTCGAGGAACTGGAGGCGCTGGCCGCTCGCGAGGAGCGCGATGGCCTGACCGATGCCGAGCGGACCTACCAGACCGCACTCCGGCAGCGGGCCCGAGACGCGATCAGCGGCACACGCCGCGGTGAGAACGGGTAGGCCCCACGACGCCCCCGCCACAGCCACACTCCCGGTACGGACGCCGGGCGGTGGTGATAGGCGGCGGGCCGCACGCGACAGGCCGATGCCCCAGATGTTCCCACCCCTGGGCCGACCGACCCCGCCAACCCCTCGCCGTCGAGGCCCACGCCCTGATGGTCCGTGGCGTCGACGGCAGGCGGGGCGGCGCGAAAGGCGGGCGCGAGAGCGCCCCCCGCGCCGTCGAGGCCCACCGAGTTGACCCGAACCCTCGGTGCATCCCCACCCCCACCGGGAGCATCCTCGGCACCGTCCCGTGCGACCCGCCGCCCACCGCCGACCCCTCACGGGGACGGTGGTTCTGTGGCGTACCGAGCGGCAACCAACCTGACCACCCCATACCTGACCTCCCCTAACGTCGCCGGGCTGGCGGTCCTGACCTGCCGCCACCCGGCACCGACCATCCATTTCTGCCGGCACCTTCCCCTGTAGCGCCACGCTCGCCGATAGCCACAGCACCGACGGTCCAGCGCCCCGCGACGACCGCGGTCGAGCAGGCCGCACCCCAGGCGAGCTCGGCGGCGCCGCCCAGCGCCAGGAGATCGCCAGCCGAACACCGCGAGCAGCCAGGGCCCCGCCACGACCCAGCCGATCACCGCCCAGCGGGGAGCGTCGCCGCTATTCTCCCACCGCACCGACGCCGCCGGTGAGCTGGCGCCAGCCCGTAGAGGCCGCCCCGAGATGGCTACCTCTCCACGGGCGTAATCTTTATGCCAATCGCGCCCCTAACACCATATGCGAGGGAGGTTAGGTCAACCATGAGCGCACGAATCACTACCCCCGAACCGCCGCAGATGGAACCGGACGACCGCCACCAGCACAAGCACGTCACCGGGTGGGAGGACACCGTGACGGCGGTCGACCGCATCACCGACGAGATGGAGGAGGACCCCCACTACAACTTCAACCCGAAGTGGGCCGCGCAGGCCCTCGGGGTGGCGGACCCCGCGGCCGCAGCGTTCGGACGCGACGGGTACGACCGTCCGGTTCTCTACCTGTTCACCGCCGACACCGGCGCCGTGCCGGAGCCGTTCAAGGAGGAGACGAGCGACCCGAACAGCGTCGTCGTGGATGTCGTTCGGATGGCACCGACCGACCGGCACCCGGTCGTCTCGCCGGTCGACCAGCACCCGAACAAGAGCGACGAGGACGCCGACGAGCAGGATTACCGCATCGTCCGCGTGACCTACGAAATGCCTGCGTGACGACGCGGCAGGCAGCCGAGGGCGACGCACCGGACGGACGGCTCTTTCTCTCACCCACCCGACGCCGCGAGCCCGTGGCTTGTGACGCCAGCGACGTGGACACCAGTCGGCGCGTGAGCGGATCGTGAGCCACGCGGGGGCAGGGGCGAGGAGGGCAGCAAACACGGACCAGCGTACAGGAGCGTCGCGAGCAAGTCGATGCGACCGGCCGGGAGGGGCAGACCAGGGGACAGCGACCGCGCCCCGGTCTGCGTCTGGGTCGCCACGAGAGATTACCTACAAACCCACGGGCGTAATCTTTATGCCAATCGCGCCCCTAACCCCTCATGCGAAGGAGGTCAGGTCAACTATGGCAACACAGCAGACTCTCAATCAGAGCACGGACGCAACGCCGACCCGCAAGCAGTTCCACGACACCGACGCCCGCGACGACGAGATGGGCGAGGCCATCGAGGAGTGGGCCGAAGAACTGATCGACGGCGCGCAGGACGCGGCCGCCAGCGCCGAGTTTCAGGAGTGGCTAGACGCGCAGGCGCAGTTCTCCAACCTGTCGTGGCGGAACACGCTTCTCATCAAGATGCAGATGCCCGACGCGACGGAGGTCGCGACGTTCAACACCTGGCTGTACGAGTTCGACCGGAACGTCAAGGAGGGCGAGAAGGCGCTATGGATTTGGGAGCCGATGCACCGGGACACGGTGTGCCCGAAGTGTGGCAACACCCCCGGCTACCACGACCGCGAGCACGTCGAGTGCAACAACCACGAGGAGGGCAACCCCGACGAGTGGGACGGCGGGGTAGTCGGCTTCAAGCCCGGCGCGCGGTTCGACATCAGCCAGACGGAGGGGGAGCCGGTCCCCGAACTCGATACTGACGCCGGGGCCGGCGACGTGGCCGACCCCGAGGGGCTTCTCGCCGCGACGGTGGAAGCCGGGGAGAGCCTTCCCGTCCCGACGCCGGAACTCGTCGCACCCGAGGACTACAACCGCGCCGGCCACGGCGTGACGAAGTACGTCCCCCAGGACGGCCCGACGGCCATCAAGGTCGAGCACCGCGCCCCGGCCGCGACAGTCAGCACCGCCGTTCACGAGTACGCCCACGCCCTCGCGCACGACGCCTACGACGACGACAGCCGCGAGGCCCAGGAAGTCGAAGCCGAGGCCACCGCCTACGTCGTCGGCCGCCACTTCGGGCTTGACGTGACCGGGAGCGAGAACTACCTCGCGATGTGGTCCGATGCCGACGCCGAGGAGGTCCGCGACCGGCTGGCCCGCATCAGCAACAACGCCCAGCGCATCATTCAGGCCATCGAGGACGCCCGCGAGTAGCGGGCACACCGGACCTCGCGCCCCCTCTTTCTGCCGCCACCGTCGGGGCCGACGCGCCGCGATCTCCGGCGCAGCCGCGAGCCCGCAACGCCCGCGAGTAGGCCAGCCGTGAGCTCGCCCACGGGCCAGGGCCACCGCAGAACGCGACACCGCGCAGCCGATCACCGCCCAGCGGGGAGCGCCGGCGCTTACCCCGTCCCGACGTGCCAACGGCCGGGTTCGTGAAGAACTACCTACCACACAGAGGGCGTAACTTTTATACCAGTCGCGCCACTATATCGTTATGCGTAGGAGGTAAGACCGATGACAGGACCACGATACCCGACAGCCGACGAGTACGACCCCGAATACGACCACTACAACGATGACGACGCGCCGAAGCCGGAGGAGATGGCCGAGAAGATGGGGCTGGCGAGGGGGACCGACTGGTCGGCCCCCGACGGTGGGGAGGTCATCCGGGTAGTCACAAGCGAACGGTTCGGAGATGTGACTATCAGCGACCCGACGGTGACGAACCCAATGGACAGCCGTGCCGGCAACTGGGAGCACCACGTCGCCGAACTGTACGCCGCATGGCGGCGGGGGAATCTGGTCCCAGTCGTCGCAGACGACGGGTTCCAGCCAGCGACCCCCGGCGAAGACGCCGCGCCCGAACTGGCCGAGCAGGTGAACGCGGGCGGCCCAAGCGCGGAAGTCTCGTTCGGCGACGACGGCGAAGCCGTCACCGTGACCCTGCATGACGCCGAGGGCGACGAGGTAGACGAGGTAACGCTCCCGGCAGTCGAGGTCAAGGGAGCGATGTCCAGCGGCGCAACGTACACGCTGGGGGCCGACGGGTAGGCCGGCTGCCGCCCGCCCGGCCCGCAGCAGTTAGCGCGAGCCCGCCACGCGAGCCACCGCCGCGCCGATCCGTTTTCACCCTGGACGCGGCCCCCCAACGAGTCGACTTCCCCGGCACCTAACACTACAGGGGCGTAACCTTTATGTCAATCGCGCCACTATATTAGGTTGCGAGGGAGGTCAGGTCAGCTATGAGTGAACAAGCCAAACTCACGGACGAAGGACTGTTCGAGACAACGGGCGACGAGAAGGGGGCCCGGAAGGGCCAGGGCGACGCGGACGTGTACCCGTCCCCTTCCTACGATGCCGAACCGTCGGCCGACCCGACGCCCGCGACGTGGCCGGTCAACGGCGTGGCCACGAGCGACGCCGACGCCGAGGAGGTCCGCGAGGCCCTGCTTGACGCCGACCCCGGCACACCCGTCACCGTGCGCGGCGAGACGGTCGTCGTCGCGGAAGTGCGGAACCCGGCTATCGGGCAGGCGCTCGGGGCCGCCCCGACGGTCCACGTCGCCGGCCGCGAGGACCGGCTGGTCGTCGGCGGCGACCAGGAGGGCGTCGCGTGGGAGTCCGACGCCGAGGACATCAGCGAGGGCGACGACTATGACCCCGAGAGCGACAAGCGGGTCGTCGGGTGGGAGCAGGTCGTCGTCGGTGGAACAGTCGACCTCGTGGGACTCGCCGAGAGCGGCGACCTCCCGGTGTCCGACCGGTCGACGTGCCCGGAGTGCGGCGACGAGGGGACGCCAGGGTTCTGCGCGGACAACGTGGACGCCAAGGGCGGCATCCGCCCCCGCGCGAAGGACATCCCCGAGACGGTTGCGGAACTCCGAAACTGTGGCGGCACCGACGGGTGTGGGACGGCGTGGGTGGTCCTCCGCGACGCCGAGACCCTACCCTCGGAGGGGCAGATTCCCGACGCCCGCCGGGGCACGAACGTCGGCGGCCTGTATATCCGCACGGACACGACGCGGTTCTGGGCGATGAAAGAGCGCGACGAGTACCGCGGCATCTACACCGGCGCGGAACTCGCCGACCGGCTCCAGTCGTTCGCGGAAGGCGACGGGTGGACCGTCAACGTCTACGACGGCGGCGACCGCGTGGTCCGACGCGACAGGGAGCACAAAGCCGAGTTGGAGTTTCACCGCATCGACCCAGAGACGGTGGCCGAGCGTGGCGAGACTGGCGAGGAGAGCGACGAAGCGGGACTCCCCGAATCCGACGCCGCGCTCCCGTTCGAGGCCGAGGCCGAAGCCACGACTACCGCGGCCAGCACCGCCGGGGACTGACGCCAGACAACCGCGGTCGAGCCGACGGGGACGATCCCGACGGCGGTCGCGAGCTCGTCAGCGCCGAGCCGACACCCCCTATTCTGACGCCGAGCGTGGGAGCCGCCAGCCGTCGATCCGCGGCCCCAGGACCGCCGCATGAACACCACCACAATTGCCTACCACTACAGGAGCGTAACCTTTATGCCAATCGCGCCACTACGTTAGGATGCGTAGGAGGTTCAGGTCAACTATGAGCGAAACCCACACCGAAACCCGCCCCCCGAGTCCGAGTGAACCGACGGTCGGCACCCTGCCGTGCGAGAACCCCGACGAACTGTCGAAGCGCGCCCGCAAGGCCCGCGAGGAGCAGATGGTCGTCGTTCCCGACGTGGACGCCTACGGCTTCGTGCCGAAGGTCGGAAACGCGACGTACACGGTCGCTACCGGGAGCCTCAGCGAGTACGAGGTCAACCCCCGGTCGGGCGGGTCGTGCCCCGACGCGAACATCAACAACCCGGAGGACGGGTGCAAGCACGCCCACCGGGTCATCAAGCGGCTCAACGACGGCGAACTGCCGGAACCGGACAGCAAGGGCGAGTGGTACTTCCGCGAGCGCCTGCCGGAGCAGGTGGCGACGTGCCTTCGGGACCGACGCCGCCTCACCACCGGCCAGCCGCCGAACGTGGACCACGACGCCCGCCGGGACGTGCTGGAGCAGGTCGAACACTTCGGCGCGGTGCTGGTCGAAGCCTACGACGACTACCGCGAGCGGGTCACAGACAGCGAGGCCCCGCCGCTGGCCGAACTCGTCACGGGAGCCGACGCCGACGACCTCGCCCCCTTCCGCCCGGACGACGCGGAGTGAGGTGAGACGCGGGCGGCCCGCCCCGCCCCCGACGCCGGGGGACGACGCGGTACGGTGCGGTCGAGCGGCAACACGTCGACGGCTCCGGTGGTGACGCCGGGCGGGGTTCGACTCCCCGGACGTGCGTGTGGGAGGAAGTAGCCAACCCTTGACGGGTGATACGGCAGACGGTCGCCACGGTTCCTAGGGCCCGCTGGTGGCCTTGATGCGGGTTTGAATCCCGCCCCTTCCAGTTGCGGTCTTGCGGTTGCGGTAGCGGTTCGCGGTGATAGCCCCCGAGTCGACGCCGGGGGAGGCCGACGCTCCGGCCCGGACCCTCCGGGCCGAGGCCGATGCCCCGCCGTGCTGACCTGACACGACGGGTGGCCCCTACCGGCCCGCCCGACCGGGTGGCCCACGCCGCGACGCGGAGCCGGTCGACCCGGCACCGACGCTGACGGTCGAGACAGCCCGCAACGGCGGCTGAAAGCCTCTTATCCCCCTCCGGCGAAGCCCGGAGTGGACAGAGGCCGAACCCCGGCCACGCTGACCTGACGTGGCGGGGGCGCGACCGGCGGCGCACCCGGCGCCGACGCCGACCGACCCGCGACAGCGATCCAACCCGTGAGCGAGGCGATACCGGGGTTCGATTCCCCGCGACGGGTGTATGCCGGTTGACCCCACTACCGAGGAGTCCCCGACCGACGCTTGGCCCGAGCCCGGCGCCACGGTCGACGTGACGGTCGGCGGGAAGGAGACCTCCTACACCGTCGTCGGCTACCGGACGGTCGAGGATGACGAGGACGGCCCCGTGGCGGTGTTGCGCGAAGGCGAGGGGCTGGTCGGACTCTACCGCCTCATCCGCGACGGCGACGACGGCCGCATCCAGCATCACGCCCACAACCGCCGGACGCGCTACCCCGACCGCCGCTGGAAGTCCCGGCACCGCCTGGAAGGCTACTTCAAGAACGCCCCGACGCCGACCGACGAGAGCGGCAGCGCGACGCCCGAGGTCGAGACGGACGGCGGCGAACCCCCCCGGTAGCCACGACGCCAGCGCGGGCTCGCCCGGTCCGCGACATTCCTTGTCCACATCCGTCGAGCAGGCGTGAGAGCACCGCTCGTTTGCCTACAATCACAGGGGCGTAATCCTTATACCAGTCGCGAACCTACCTTGTAACGCGAAGGAAGAATCTACGAATGAAGCACCCAGACCCACCGAGTCATTCCGACGCCCCCTGTGGCGTCGACTTCGGAGAACAGATCGGCGGCGCCTTGAGCGACGCCAACGACGACGGCAGCCACACCGAGCGCGACGCCTGGACGTTCCACGCCTCGCAGTTGGGGATGTGTCGACGGCAGATGTACCTCAGCAAACTCGGCCTCAAAGACATGGACCCGTCGCTGGGGCACTTCGCGCCCGGCACGGCGTTCCACGAGTGGGCCGAGCAGCACGTCGCGCCTCGGCTTCGCGACGCTGGCCACGAGGTCGAGACGGAGGTCCCGGTGGTCGGAGAAATCAACGGCATCCTGGCCGTTGGACACGCCGACGTAGTGGACCACACCGAGGGGGTCGTCTACGACTACAAGACCCGGAAGGGGCTAGACGAGCGAAGCGGCTTCGAGACGTTCGAGCCGTCCGACCGCTACGTCGACCAGCTCACCGTCTACCAGTACCTCGCCGGGATGGAGTGGGGCCAGTTGGTCTACGTCGCCAAGCACGACTGGGCGGCCGTCAAGCAGGCGCCTGACTGCTTCAGCGACGACGAGCGCCGGTTCTTCCGCTACGATGGCGACCGGCTCCAGAGCGTGCTGGAGCGCGCCCACGACGTTCGCGACGCGATCCTCCAGGACGGCTTCCCCTCCGGTCCGTCCGAGGTGCCGTTCGACCGCTGCGGCTGCTGGGTGTGCGAGAACGAGGACCTGCGCCGGGACTGGATTCTCGGGGACCTCGACGCCGACTTCCACACGGGAACGCTTCGCGACGCCCTCATCCGGCACCGGAGCAGCGCCGGCCTCAGCACCGACCTGGAAGACGCCCCGGAACGTGGGGACACGGAGGGCTCAGCATGAGCCGCCCTGGACCCCGTGACAGCGGCTACCTGCTGGATACGGTGTGCCGCGAGGTTCCTGCCCCCGGCCGGTCGCCGCTCTACCTCGGCAACGGTGAGAGCACGGCGTCGGAGTCCTACGGCCCCGACGGCGATCCCGACGAGGGGCCGTCGGACCCGAGCGCGTTCAGCCACGTCATCTCGCTGAACGCCGAACCCTACGACCTCGTGACGGACCACCATCCGCTCACCGACGGGCCGGGCAACAGCGACGAGGCGTTCGACGCAGCTGTCGACGCGGCCCGCCGGGCGTACCGGGCCGAGCAGGGGCCGGTACTCATCAACTGCGCGGCGGGAGTCTCGCGCTCTACGACGGTGATGGCAACGGTGCTGGCCGCCGAGAACCCCACCACGTTCACCTTCGCGAGCGCGGTCGAGCACATCCGCGAGCGGCGTCCGCCGGTGAATCCGGCAGACGCCCTCAAGCGCCACGCTCGGCGCTACCTCAACCACCACGCCCCCTCCGCGGTTGAGGAAGGCCGTGACCCTGGCGGAGAGGACGGCGGCACGGAGGGGTCAGCATGAGCGCCGGCAACGCGCTGTCCACGGATGCCCTGGCCGCCGCCGGGCTACGGCTCACTCCCGACGAAGCGGAGCTCCCAGCCACGTTCGACCCGGACGACGCTGACGATCTCCAACGTGCCCCCGCCACCGAACAGGCGGCCGCCAGGGCCCTGTCGACGGTGAGCCATTGGCCGCCGTTCACTCCAGGCGAGGAGGCCAACGACGGGCGCCACGTACCGAAGGGAGCGATCCTCAAGACCGGCGATGTGATCGAAAGCCTCCGCGGGGATGCCGAGGACCCTACCGCCTACGAGGTCGTGGTCGGCGGGGGCCACGAGGACGTGGTAGTGTGGGTCCCGGGGGGTGGATTCCAGTCAACGCACGTCGAGGGCATCGTCTCTGACGCTGGCTGGGGTGAACTCGCCGTCCACCGGGGGCTCATCACGGCGACCGATGGGGCAGGACGGCGGCCGATGAACGGCGGGTGAAGCGGGGCAGCCACCCGCCGAGCGAGCCCGGACCACCGAGGCCGCCACCTCTCAAAAGTCACTACAATAGCACGGGCGTAATCTTTATGTCAGTCGCGCCACTATCCTATGATGCGAGGGAGGTAGGAACGTCATGTCACGACAAGACCCCGACTACGACCGAGACGAATTGCTGACGGCCGCCGAGCGCGGCATCGAGCGAATCGAGAACCGCCTGGACGGGAAGCCGCTGTCCCAGCGGTTCTTCGAGCTAGAGACGCGCCGCGACCGGCTCCGCAACTTCCGGGCCATGCTGGAGGCCGAGGGAGTCCAACCGCCGCGGTTCCCGGAGGGGGACGGCTGATGCACCAAGCCAGCATCCGGCGCTACGACGGCAGGGACGCACCCGAGAACGACGACCGGCCAGTCGCCCCGACGCCGGAACCGTACAGCCCGAAACTGACCCAGCGCGACGACCACGAGGGACTGGTCGGCGTCGAGATGCAGGACTACGTGTGGCGGTACGCGCTCGGACGGGTCCGTCTCGCGGCCGAGCAGGTGCGCGATATGCACCCCGCCGAGCGCGAGGTCCACGACCTCACAGCGGCCGGCATCGAGCAGGTGGCCGACGCGCTGGCGGCCCGCCTGCCAGACGCGGAGGACAGCGAGAAGATGGACTGGCGGACCATCACGGTCGGCGAGCGGGCGCGACGGGCGATCCGCGAGGGGCTGGTCAACCACCGCTTCGAGGCCCACAACAACGACGACATCGAGACGCCACGGGCCCACGAGTGGGCGTGGGGGTCGCTCCGGGTCGCCGAGAGCGACGCCGAGGCAGGTGAAGTCCCCGACGGGCGGGGCGGGTGCCCGGCCGGCGACTAACGCGCAACCCCTCTCCTCAGACGCCGGCGGTTCGCGAGCGTCCGAGCTCACCGACAGCCGCGACAGCCGCGCCAGGACCACCCGAATTGGAGAGCCGATCACCCCGGGTGATTGCCAGCAACGACTTCATTTGTCTAACACCACAGGGGCGTAACCTTTATGCCAATCGCGCCGCTACATTAGGATGCGAAGGAGGTCAGATTCGACATGAGCCAACACCAGCAGACCACGACCGAGGGCGAGAGCGCACAGGTGGAGCCGGACGTTGACGCGAAGCCGCTGGCCGAGGAAGGCCGGGCGGGGTCGCTCATGGCGTCGCTGTGGCAGCTACAGGACCAACTCACGACTGACGAGGCAGAGCCGGAAGTCGACTTCCAGATGCCGTGGGAACAGCGCCTCGCCGTCGAGCGCCGGGGCGTCCGCTACTGCGTCGAACAGGTGTCTCGGCGCGCGGACGGTGGCCACGGCTACGCCATCGGCGCGGAACTCCCCACGACGGACAACTTCGGCCGCGAGCGGACGAAGGTGCTGACGAGCAACGTCATCAACCTCGTCCCGACGTGGCCGGAGGCGGTCAACCTGCTGTGGCAGGTCGTGTGCGCCGACCCCCGCCAGCCGGACCTGACGGCCTGGAACGAGAAGCCCAAGAACATCACCGTGACCGTGAAGTGAGCGTCCCGCTCCCGGTCGACGCCGAGTAACGCCCGCAAACCGCCCCGAGACCACCGTTCAGACCGATGCAGACCACCGACACCCCAGACCACGAGATCGACACGACGCGCGAGCAGTTCGAGCAGATGAGCTACCGAGCCCGCGTCGGCGGCATCCCCACCGCGACGGGCGCGGTCGCGCTGACGAAGACCCAGGCCGCGACGCTGGTACTCATCGCGACCAGCGGGGCGCGCGCCTACGGGCAGGTCCGCGACTACGGCGGCTACAACCTCAGCGACGGCACGTACATCCCGACCGAGAGCGTCCCGCAGGCGCTCGCCGAGAAGGGCGTCGCCCGCATCAAGCGCCGCAAGCAGGTCCAGCGCCGGACCGGGCGGGGCGCAAGCGGCTTCGAGAGCAAACCCGAGGGCGGCCACGTCAGAGCCACCAGCGAGGCGGTCGAGGCGCTGGCCGACGCCCTCGGGTTCGACAGCCGCCACGACGACGACCTGGAACGGTTCGCCCGCCAGACGATGCAGGACCACCCCAACGCGAGGTGAGCACGGTGCGAGACATCCATCGCTTGACGGTGCCGGGGCTCATCCCGACGGGGCTCATCCGGCAAGTCCAGGGGAGCGGCATGACCGGGACCGTCACCGACGACGGCGACATCCGGCTCCACGACGACCGAAACACCCGGTTGGTTGTGGCCGAGACCTACGGCGAGCCCGACGACCTGGAACCCGGCGGCGAGGTGAAGATCGTCTACCGGCGGAAGGACCTGTGGGCGAAGACGGCGCGGCAGGCTCGCGGCGAGGCGATGGCGAAGGCTCACGAGAAACGCCGCGAGGAGGAGCGGAAGCGCCGCGAGCAGAACGAGAAACGCCGCGAGGCCGAGGCGTTCTGGTCGCAGTACGACCTCCCGTTCGAGCACGGCGTCCGCATCAAGCAAGTCCGCTCGGGGCTCCTCCGCGGCAGCAGCGGGACGGGGCGCAACGCCAACACGGTCGAGCACCTGTACGTCCACGAGGCGTTCGAGGACGGACGCCTCGCACGCGAGGCCGGGACCTACCTGTGCGACCCCGGCGCCCACATCCCCGACCAGGACGACATCACCCGCACCGACGCCGAGGGCACCCAGTACGTTCCGCCCGTCACTTGTTCGACCTGTCTTGACCGGATGGAGCGGTTCAAGACCGAGTAGCAACCCCGGCCTCCTGACGCGACCACCGAGCGGCGAGTCCTGCCAAAATCGCCTAACATCACAAGGGCGTAATCTTTATACCAATCGCGGCCCTATATTGGTACGTGAAGGAGGTTCGCGATACGATGCCAGAGCACACAACCGACGATCCACGACCGGAGTACGACTACCCCAGCGTCGATGAATACGGCGTGCCAGCGCCGCCGGATGAGCGGTTCCTCAACTGCAAGGACCTCGCGAGGAAGGCCGCCGAGCACGGCGAGTACCCCGAGGTCGACTTCAACGGCAAGTGGGTGGCCGACGCCATCATCGCGATGGAGGCAGACGGGATGCTACGGGTCGATACCCACGGGGATGGGGTGAAGCCGACGCTGTTCCTGTGGACGCCGAACCTCAGCGACGCCGCAGTCACACTCAAGGAGGCGACGGGCAACCCCGAGGCCCTGCGGCTGACCGTCGTGGAGTCGGTCGAGGCCGACGTGGACCCGCAGACGCAGAATATCGGCGCCTTCCCGTCGACAGCGGCACGCTACGCCGACCCCGACGACTGGTGCATCGTCCGAGCAACGTTCACCCGACCCTGGTAGACATGAGTGAAACCACCGACGACGACGGCGAGCGGGACGAACAGGACGAGGAGTGAGTCCTGCTGCTGGACCTACACCGATGGAAGCGCCGGGACCAGGTGGCTCCAGACCTCCCGGGGACGACGTACCGGCGGAAGGGCCGCCGCATCGAGCGTCCCGTGCTGGAGACGGGCATCGAGTCACGACAGGAGGGATGGGACATCCAGGGCGAGTACGCCAAGAACGACGATATGCACATGGAGAACTACCGGTTGGTCAAGGTCAGTCGGGTCAGCGACCTCTCCTACCCCGTGGACTGGGGCGACCACGAGAAGCCCGACGCAGTAGGCGACCAGCCCGAGGAGGGGGCGGCGTGATGGCCCGGAGCCACACCGGCCCGAAGTCGCTCGCCCGCTCGATGGAGCGTCGGGGCGCAAGCAGTCGCGAGCACGCCGAGGAGACCACCGACCAGTACGATACGATCCGGGAGCGTGCTCGCGCCAGCGTCTACGAGCGGGTCGCCCAAGATGTCCGGGAGGCCGTCGAGCAGGACGGCGACCTCGGCAGTCTCGCCGACACGTTCGAGCGGAAGGCCACGAGCAGTCGCGAGCACGCCGAGGAGACCACCGACCAGTACGACCAGCGGCGGGAGTATGCCCGGGCCCAGGTGTGGGACGAAGCCGCCCGGCAGCTCCGAGAGACCATCAGCGACGAGTAGCCAACTGCCCCCTGCCTTCTGCCGCCCGACGCGGAGAGCGCAAGCACCAGCGCGAGCTCGCCGCTGGTCGAGCCAACAGCGATCACCAGCCACGCCCAGGAACCGGTGGCGTTACGCAAAGAATGGCTAACATTACAGGGGCGTAATCTTTATACCAATCGCGCACCTAACCCCTTATGCGAAGGAGGTCAGGTCAGACATGAGCAGCACACAGCAGACACTCACGGGCGATTCGGGCACCAGCGCCGGGGGCGCCCCGAGCGGGGACGCGCTCGTCGGCGACCCACTCCCCTACGTGCCAGTCGGCGCAGTCGTGTGGTTCACCAGGAAGGCGATGCACGGCCACGTCACGCTCCCGGATGGGACGGTCCCGAGCAGCGAGGCCGAGGCCCCCGAGACGGTCGAGGACCTGCGAGTCGAGTGGCTGGACGGCTACGACGAGGCCGCCAGCACGGTCGTCAGCGTCGACGCCCTGGACGAGATGGCCGAGGATGGGCACCTGCGAGGCGTCGCCTACGGCGTCGAGGAGCCGCGAGACCGATGGGCCGACCCACACGCCACGCGGCACCCGCCGGCCGATGAGCAGGCTCTCAGCGGCCCCGAGGCCGCCGCTGTCAACGCCGGCGAGCCGGTCGACCTGCGAGCCCGGACCACCACCGACGCCGCGGAGGTCGCTCGGGTCTGGTCCCGCGACCGGCGGGCCGGCCTGCTGGAGCACCCCATCGGCAACCACAAGCTCGGGCAGGCGCCGCTCCCGCGGGCGATGCTGGTCGCCCGACGGCCGGACGGCCAGCCCAGCGCCGCCGCGGTCCTCTCCCGACCCTCGGGCCGGATGGTCGAGGACGGCACCGTGGAGCTGTCCCGCTACATCAGCCACCCCGACGCCGAGCAGGCGACCGGCGGTGCCCAGCCCACCAACAACACCGCGACGTGGCTCATCAGCCGAGCGGCGCGGTGGGCCGCCCTGGAGGGGTTCGACACCCTGCTGTCGTACAGCGGCAACAGCGACAACGACGGCACGATTTACAGCGCGCTCCCGTTCGAGCACGACGGCTGGAGCGACGCCGACGGCGACGGGTGGCAGTCCCACGGCGAGGGGCGGAGCCGCATCAACAACGCCCGCAGCCGCCGCAAGCGGTGGACGTGGGAGTTGCACGATGGGGCGACCAGCCAGCCCCGCCGGGCCGCCGACCGCGACCACGGGCAGGCCACGCTCGCGGGCTTCGCCACCAGCGACCGCGACGAGCGGACGACCGCGAACTTCGGGCTGGCCCGAGAGGAGCGCCCGAAGTACCACCGCGACAGCGGCGTCGAGACGCCCGCCGATGAGCGGGCGATGCGCCTGTTCCGAGAGCACGGCCCCGACGGGGCCGCCGACCTGCTGGCGACGCGGACCCGCTCGCGGAAGGGCGACGACAAGCCGCCCGCCATCTTCGGGGCCGCCGTCGACGGGCACCTCGTCGCGGCCGTCGCGGTCGAGGCCACGCCGACCGCCACCGACGCCGACGGCACCCGCTACCGCACACACGAGGAGCAGAAGGCCGCCCGCGTCATCGCCTACGCCGACGCCGGGAGCACCTACCCGCAGAACACCGCGACGTGGCTCCTCTCCCGTGCTCGCGAGTGGGCCGACCTCGCTGGCTACGACGGCCTCACCGTCGAGGCGGGTGCCTTCCCGACCGACGGCCACGCCCCCACCACCGAGAACGGTGCTGTCCAGCAGGCGGTCGGGGCACCCCAGTCCTCTCCCAGCCCGAAGCCCGCCGACTGACCTGTTTTCCGGGCGTCAGGGGTGGGGTTGACGCCGATTTCAGCCCAGGATCACACTATCGTAGAACTGACAGTCATATAGCCGACCGGGGTTGCACTGTGGCTTCATTCTAAATTACATACAGTATTCGCAACGGGGAAAACTTTATATAAGATAAGCAATAACATATATACGCCGAAGGAGGCGAGCCATGATGACCTCTCAAAATATCACAACGATGGCACAACACACAAACAACTATGGAATCAGACAATTCCGCCTCTCAGTCGAAGGGAGGCAACGGCGAGGTGAATCGTGAGCAAGACAAC